>JAGVUU010000336.1 GCA_019136105.1 Gammaproteobacteria bacterium | reverse complement strand
GGCTGGATCCGCCGCACGCTCACCGTGCTCGGCACCGCCCTCGTTGCAGCGGTGTTGGTGCTGGCGGTGACGGTGCCGTGGCCGGGGTACCTGTTCACGCCGCCGTTCCGCGCGGTCGAGTATGCGCCGATCAACGACCGGCTGTTCCTGGAGCAGGGCTGGACTGCCGATGACCGGCGAACCTTCTACTACCACCCGCAGGGGTCGGCGCAGGTGATGCTGGCGCAGTTGCGCTACGCGTGGCTGGTCAACCTCGAACTCGCGGGCTCTCGCGAGCGGTTCGCCGCACCGGAGAACATGAGCCGCTACGGCTTCCTGACTGACTTGCGCCAGCAACCCGACCCCGGGTTCAACCCGGGCAACCTGCCCGTAGGCATGACGAAGTACTACGACGCCAAGCTGGGCGCCGAACTGGTCGATTTCACCTGCAGCCTGTGCCACACCGGCGAACTGCACTATCGCGGCACGGCGATCCGCATCGACGGCGGGCAGTCGATGCACGCCATCACCAGCATGAAGCCCGGGCAGTTCCAGGCGGACCTGATGCTGGCGATGCTCACCACTTACTGGAACCCCTGGAAGTTCAACCGCTTCGCGCGCAACGTCATCGAACCCCGGCTGACTGGGGGCACCGCGACGGGATTCGACTTCGATGCCGCGAAGCAGAAGCTGCGCGCGGAGTTCAAACAGTCGATCGACACGCTGCTCGCGAACGCCTGGACCGACCTGAAGCACGGCAACTATCCCGTGTTCGAAGGCTATGGCCGCACGGACGCAACGCAGCGCATCGCCAACACCGTGTTCGCCCGGCACATCTCGCCGGACAACTACCGGCCGGCGACCGCGCCGGTCAGCTATCCGCACCTGTGGGACATTGCGAAGTTCGACTGGGTGCAGTGGGAGGGTTACGCGTCGCAGCCGATGGCGCGCAACATCAACGAGTCGCTCGGCGTCGGCGCGCGCCTCGACCTGTTCGACGAGTTCGGCGCACCGCTGCCGCTGCACCTGCGCTACGACACCTCGATCCACCCGGACCGCCTTCACCAGATCGAGGGCACGCTCGCGAAACTGAAGGCGCCGCGTTGGCCCGAGCAGTTGTTCGGGAAGATCGACGTGGAGCAGGCGCGTGCCGGCCGCGTGCTGTTCGACGTGCACTGCCGCCACTGCCACGGCCCGCACCTCGATCCCTACCTTGATCCCGAGTTCATCGACGCGGCCACTGGCGAGCGCAAACCCGGCGTCACGTTCGTCCTGCTCGGCGACGGCAGCTGTGCAGCGTCGTCGCCGGAGCATCCGCGGGTGGGTAAGCCGCTCACCGAAGCGCAGTGCCTGAACCTCCAGAATCCGCAGCGCATCGTCGACGTCGACGGCAACCTCGCGTACGAGATCGACACGGACAGCCTGAGGGTCACCGGAACGCTGGACGCGAAGGCGGTGGCCGAATGGCGCGTCGCCCTGCTGCCGATCACTGACGTCGGCACCGACCGCAACGCCGCCCTGAATTTTGCGAACCACCGCTACGATGCCAGCCGTCTCGGCTGGACCAGCGAGGAGCTCCTGTCGCTCTGCATCGCCCCCGACGTTGCGAACACGATTGACCCCAGCAGCGTCAGCGCGGTGGTGGGGCTCAACATCATGAGCACTGCGATCAGCAACCGCTATTTCGAGCAGTTCCCGCCCGCATCCGCAGAAGAGCTCTTCAAGTACATGGGTTACGGCATCTTCGACTACCCGCGCACGGACCCGGAGCGACTCAAGAACTACAAGTCGCGCCCGTTGCACGGCATCTGGGCCACGCCGCCGTTCCTGCACAACGGCAGCGTGCGCACGGTGTACCAGATGATCTCGCCGCGCGAGGAACGCGAGCAGTGGTTCTGGTCGGGCACGAAGGAGTACGACCCGGTGGATCTAGGCTACCGCTCGCTGCCCGTGCCCGGCGCCGTGAAGCACGACACGCGCGTGACGGGCAACGACAACACGGGCCACGAGTTCCGTGCAGGCTGCCAGAGCAACGGCGTGATCGGGCCCTACCTGACGCCGGCGGAGCGGCGGCAGATCATCGAATACCTCAAGGCGATGGACTACGTGGACGATCCCGGCACGCAATACGAACCGCTGCTCTGCAAGGGGACGCCCGCCGAGGTCGCAGCCTGCGAGCGGCAGTTGCGCGAGGCCACCGCGGCACTGCGCAGCCGGTTCCCGGCGTGGGGCACGCCGGCCTTCAACGCGTCGCCGGAGCAGGTGCATTGCAGTTCCGACGTGCCGGTGTACGGAGCGAAGCGTCTCGCGGGCCCATCACCGGACGATGACCTCGACGACCTGCAGCTTGCCCGGCGCTGCTTGAAAGCACTGCTCGGCCAGTCGGAGGGACCGTTCCGTGGCGAATAGGCGCGCCGTCCTCGTCGCGGCGCTGGCGCTGCTCGCGGGGTGCGGTCGTCGCGACGAGCCGCCTCAGGTGGGCGAGCAGATCGACCCGTCCGAGCGCTACCTGGTGCCGAGCATCGTCGCCTCGGCGCGCAGGCTCGTCGACGACGTGCAGAAGCAGTCGGGCCCCCTCTACCGGCGCGATGCGCACGCCAAGGCCCACGGCTGCCTCACGGCGACGTTCACGGTGCGCGACGACCTGCCAGATACGATGCGCACCGGTGTGTTCGTGCCGGGGCACCAGTACAAGGCCTGGATCCGGTTCTCGAACGGCAACGCGGCCCTGCAACCCGACTACGACAAGGACGCGCGCGGCATGGCGATCAAGCTGATGGGCGTCGAGGGCCCCAAGATTCTGGATTCGCCCGCGGACAAGGACGCGCAGACCCAGGATTTCCTGATGATCAATTTCCCGGTGTTCTTCAACCGGGATCCCGCGGAGTACGAGCGCTTCATCCGCTACCAGGCCGACGGCAGCCAGTTCGGTTACTTCTTCGCCGGGCGCAACCCGCTCGACTGGCGCTGGCGCGAGTTGTTCATCGGCGGGCAACTGCTCGGGCGCATCCGCAACCCGCTGTACGCGCAGTACTACAGCATGACGTCCTACGCGATGGGCGTGGAGCAGGATTCCAGCGATGACCCGCAGCCCTATCGGCACGCGATGAAATACAGTGCGAAGAGCTGCACGCCGCCCGACGGCCGCCCGGCGGACGTCAAGGACGACGACTACCTGCGCCGGGGTCTGGTCGAACATCTCGCGAAGGCCGACGGCTGCTTCGAGTTCCTCGTGCAGTTGCAGGACCCGAGCCGCGACATGCCCGTCGAGGATCCTACGGTGCGCTGGAAAGAGTCGCAGTCGCCGTTCGTACCGGTGGCCGACATCCACATCCCGTCACAGGAATTCGACACGCCGGCACGCAACACATTCTGCGAGAACCTGTCGTTCAATCCGTGGCACGCCGTCGAGGACCACCGTCCGCTCGGCGGACTGAACCGCATCCGCAAGGCGGTGTACGAGGAGATCGCGGTGTACCGGCACGCGATGAACGGCAACGCGGCCTACCGTGAACCCACCGGCTGGTGCGTGGATGCGGAGGGCAAGCCGTGCGACGCGCCCTGAAGTGGTTGCTGGCGGCAGCGGCCGTCATCGCAGCGTACCTCCTGCTCTGGCCCACGCCGCTCGACCCATACGCGTGGACGCCACCGCTCAATCCCGGCACCGGGCCGGGTTCGCCGTTCCGTCCGACGCAGCAGCTGCGCTCCGACGTCGATCTCGCCGCGGCAGTGATCCAGACGAAATTTGCCGACGCGGGCCGGCCCGTGAACTTCGGCCCAGAAGATGTGGCCGTCCGCCCCGTGGAAGGCCGCGTCTACACGGGCATTGGTGACGGCAGCATTCTCAGCATCGACCCAGCCTCGGGCGAAACGCGGTTCTTCGCAAACACGGGCGGACGGCCGCTGGGCGTCACGTTCGATGCAACGGGCGACACGCTTTATGTCGCCGACGCGAAGCTGGGCCTGCTGTCGGTCGATCGCGCCGGCATGGTGAGTGTGCTGGCGAACGAGGCGGACGGCGAGCCGGCGACGTTTGCCGACAACCTCGACGTGGCGGGCGACGGCACGGTTTGGTTCTCCGCGCCGACGCGCGAGCACACGCTGGCGCAGGTCACGCTCGACGTGTGGGACAGCCGTCCGACCGGCCGCCTGCTGCGCTACGACCCGCAGACGAAGACCGCGAGCGTGAAGCTCGACAACCTGTTCTACGCCAACGGGGTCGCCTTGGCGCAGGACGAGAGCTTCGTGCTGGTGGCGGAGTTCCTCGCGTTCCGCATCACGCGCTACTGGCTCAAGGGCGAGCGTGCCGGGACGCACGACGTGTTCGTCGACGGCTTGCCCGGCTATCCCGACAACATCACCCGTACCCCGGACGGTCGTTTCCTGGTGGGCCTGTCGCTGCAGCGGATCCCGGGCCTCGACAAGCAGCGCCCGCATCCGTGGATGGTGAAGGTGATCTACCGCCTGCCGGGCTTCATGACACCCAAGCCGCAGTATCCCGGCTACCTGCTCGAGTTCGACGCCACGGGCCGGTTGCTGCGGTTCGCTGCCGACGAGACGCCCAACGTGACTGCGCAGGTGACCGCCGGTGCAGTGCTGACCGATGGCGGTGCGGCAGGCCCGAGCGAGGTCGTGATCGGCAGCTTGCTCGTGCCATCCGTGCGCAAGGTCGAACTGCGGCCCGTGGACAGTTCGCTGGCGGCCGTCGCGCAATGAGCGAGCCGCGTCACCGGCGTCCGTGGATCCACCCATCGCGGGCGACGCGACGGTCGGGGTAATCTCCGCACTCGCGTGACGGGCAGGGTGGCAACATGACGCAAGCGATCCTCGGCATCATCGGCGGTTCCGGCATCTACGACCTGCCGGGCATCTCGGACGTCCGCGAGGAGCGAGTGAACACGCCGTGGGGCGAGCCGTCGGACGCTTTGCGCGTCGGGCGGGTGGGCGCGACGCAGGTGGTGTTCCTGCCCAGGCATGGCCGGGGGCATCGCATCCCGCCGTCGGACATCAACTACCGCGCCAATATCGCCGCCCTGAAGATGCTGGGCGTGACCGACCTCGTGTCGTTCTCGGCCTGCGGTTCCTACAAGGAGGAACTCAGCCCCGGCACGTTCGTGCTGGTGGACAACTTCGTCGACCGTACCGTGCGCCGAGTGAGCACGTTCTTCGGCCCCGGCTGTGTCGCGCACGTGTCGTTCGCGCACCCGGTCGGGCCCGCGCTGCAGGACCTGGTGTGGAGCGCGGCGCAGGCCGAAGGCATCCCATGCGCACGCGGCGGCACGGCGGTGTGCATGGAGGGGCCGCAGTTCTCGACCCTCGCGGAGTCGCTCACCTACAAGGGCCAGGGCTACGACATCATCCACATGACCTCGATGCCCGAGGCCAAGCTGGCCCGCGAGGCAGAGATCACTTATGCCGTGGTCGCGATGGTGACCGACTACGACTGCTGGCACGCGGTGCACGGCGCGGTGGACGTCGCGAGCCTGCTGCGCGTGATGGAAGAGAACCGCGGCAAGGCGCAACGGCTGTTCGCGCGGCTGGCGCGTGATTTCCCGGCGGAGCACGTCGCGTGTCCGGTAGGCTCCGATCGCGCGCTGGAGGGTGCGATCCTCACGCATCCGACCGCCCGCGAGCCGGAACTCCTCGCGAAACTCAAGACGATCGCCGGCCGGGTGCTCGGCGGCTGACGGCCTCACCGCAGCATGCGCGTCCACGGCCAGCCCTATCGCACGATCTTCGTCGCCGACGACGGCCGCACCGTCGCGGTGATCGACCAGACGCGCCTGCCGTTCGCGTTCGAACTCAGGCACCTGCAGGCGTCGGAGGAAGCGGCCGAGGCGATCCGCGACATGATCGTGCGCGGCGCGCCGCTGATCGGCGTCACTGCGGCGTACGGCGTTGCGCTCGGCATGCGTGGGGACCCGACCGATGCGGGGCTCGCGCGGGTCGTGGACGTGCTCGGCGCCACCCGGCCCACCGCAGTGAACCTGAAGTGGGCGCTCGAACGGATGCGCGGCGCGTTGTCGGTGGAGCCGCCGTCGCGTCGTGTCGAACGGGCCTACGACGAGGCCGCGCGCATTGCCGACGAGGACGTCGCCGCTTGTGCCGCCATCGGCCGGCACGGGCGCGCGTTGTTCGCCGCCATCCACGAGCGGCGTGGCGGCAAGGCCGTGCGCGTGCTCACGCACTGCAACGCGGGGTGGCTCGCCTGCGTGGACTGGGGCACGGCGCTCGCACCCGTGTATGCCGCGCACGAGTCGGGTATCCCAGTGCACGTGTACGTGGACGAGACGCGCCCGCGCAACCAGGGGGCCGCGCTCACTGCGTTCGAGCTGGGCGCGCACGGCATCCCGCACACCGTCATCGCGGACAACGCGGGCGGGCACCTGATGCAGCACGGCGAGGTGGACATCTGCATCGTCGGCAGCGACCGCACCACGGCCACGGGCGACGTGGCCAACAAGATCGGCACCTACCTCAAGGCGCTGGCAGCGCACGACAACGGTGTGCCGTTCTACGCTGCGCTGCCGTCCTCGACCATCGACTGGACGATCGAGGACGGCGTGACGGACGTGCCGATCGAGGAGCGTTCGGCACGGGAGGTCACGCATGTTCGGGGCCGTGCCGAGGACGGTCGGTTACTGGACGTCGAGGTGGTCGCACCCGGCAGCGCAGTCGCGAACCCGGCCTTTGACGTGACGCCTGCGCGTCTGGTGACCGGCATCATCACCGAGCGCGGCGTGGCGGCCGCGAGCCGGGCAGGGTTGCTCGCGCTGTACCCGGAACGGGCAGGAGGCTGAATGTCGGACGGCAACGCATCGCTGCGGGCACGGATCATCACGATCAGCCAGGCGCTCGACGCGGCCGGCCTCGTGCCGAACAAGTCGGGCAACGTCTCGAGCCGCTCTGCGGGTGGCTTCCTGATCACCCCGGCCGGCAAGCCCTACCGCGACCTTATGCCCGGTGACATCGTCGAACTGCCGGTGTGCGGCGAGCCGTCCGCGTCGGGTCCCCGGCCTTCGTCCGAGTGGCGCATGCACGCGGCGATCTACGCGGGCCGGCCGGATGCGACCGCAATCCTCCACACGCACAGTCCGCGCGCCACGGCGCTCGCCTGCGCGGGCCGCGGCATCCCGCCGTTCCACTACATGATCGCGCTCGCCGGCGGCGAGGTCCGCTGCACGAGCTACGCGACGTTCGGCACCGCTGAACTTGCCCAGTCTGCGCTGCGGGGGCTCGAGGGGCGTCGTGCGGTGCTCCTTGGCAACCACGGCGTGATCACGATCGGCAGCTCGCTCGACGAGGCGCATGCCGTTGCCGTCGAGGTCGAGAACCTGGCCGGCGAGTACCTCGCGATGCTGTCCGCCGGCCTCGAGCCGCGGCTGCTCGACGACGAGGAGTTGGCACGAGTGATCGGGAAATTCGCCGACTACGGGAGACTGAAGCGATGAGTGGTTCCGCGACGCGATTCACCGGGACGGAGCTGCTGCTGATCGTGGTCGGCGTGCTCGGGCTGGTCGGCGCCTGGGCGCAGGGTTTCCACTACCTCGCGCATGGCCTCGTCGCTGGCAACGTCCTGTTCTGGCGGGAGGCGGTGGCCACGCCGGCCAGCACGTTCCTGACGGTGGACATCCTCGCGCTTGCCGCCGGGACATTCGTGCTCATGTTCGCCGAAGGGCGGCGCCTCGGCATCGCCACGGGCTGGCTCTGGGCGTACTTCCTCGCGAGCCTGTTCGTCGCGGTGAGCTTTGCGGTGCCGGTGTTCCTTGCGCACCGGCAGCGGCGAATCCGCCTGCAGCGTCCGACCGAAGCGGTCGAACCGGCGGGCTCCGACTGGATCGCCATCGGGTTCGCCGTCGCGATCGTGGTGGTGTCTGTGGGCTACAGCCTCCGGCACATTCCCTAGCACCCGAGCCGGCCGTTCCGGTAAGGTTCCGCGCTTTCGTGTTTCCCTGCAGGAGTTGTCCCATGCAGATCCGGTTCATTCTTGCCTCGCTTGCGCTCGCGGCCGCCACGGTGGCGACGGCGCAGGAGCGAGTGCCGTTCAGCGCCGAGCGATCCTGGGAGATCCAGCGCATCGGCGGGCCAGCGATCTCGCCGGACGGCAAGACCGTCGTCGCGGCCGTCACGCGTTACGACCTCAAGGACAACAAGGGTCTCACCGACCTTTGGCTGTGGTCCACGGACGGCAAGGTCGAGCGCGCGCTCACCACGAATCCCGCGAGCGATTCTTCGCCGCTGTTCAGCCCTGATGGCCAGTCGCTCGCGTTCGTCAGCCAGCGCAACGGTGACACGGCGCCTCAGCTGTACGTGATGCCCCTCGCCGGCGGCGAGGCCACGCGCGTAACCAACGTGCCCACCGGCGTCGCGCAACCCATGTGGTTCCCCGACGGCAAGCGGCTCGCGTTCCTGAGCCGCGTCTGGGCCGACCTCGATACCATGGACAAGCAGGCGGCGCGGCAGAAGGAGCGCGCCGACAACAAGAGCACCGCCCAGGCTTGGGACGGCGGGCCGATCTACTATTGGGACACGTGGCTGGACGACCGCCAGCTGCACGTGTTCAGCGTGGGCGTCGCGGGCGGCGAGCCGGCGAACCTCACCGTGGGCACCGGCCTCGAGCTGCCGCGCTCGGCGGTGCAGCTCGAGTCGCCGCTGTACGACATTTCGCCGGACGGCAAGGAACTCGCGTTCGTCGCCGATTCGAACCCCGCCGCGAACGTCACTAACTTCGACGTCTATACGGTCGACGTCGGCAGCAAGGCGGCAACCAATCTCACCAAGGCTAACGAGGCCAGTGACGGCACGCCGCTCTACAGCCCGGACGGCCGCTGGCTCGCGTTCGCGCAGCAGCGCACCAAGGGTTTCTACGGCGACATCCGCCGCCTGGTGCTGCGCGACCGCCGCGGCGGGTCGGTGCGCGAAGTGGTCGGTGATGCATGGGACCGCTCCGCCGACGGCCTGGTGTGGGCGGCGGATTCGAAGCGTCTCTACGGCTCGATCGACGACCAGGGTTCGGTGCGTGTCTACGAAATCACGCTCGACGGCAAGACGCGCCGCATCACCGGCGACGAGACCTTCTCGTCGCTCGCGATCAGTGACCAGGGCGGCGTGCTCGTCGGCCTGCGGCAGTCCTTCGTCGAGCCGCCGACCGTCGTGCGCATCGAGCCGAAGTCGGGCAAGGTCGCGCAGCTGAGCCGCATCAACGACACGCTGCTCGCGGGCACGGCGCTCGGCACCTACGAGAGCGTCACGTACACGGGCGCGAACGGCAAGCCGATCCAGATGTGGGTCAACTACCCGCCGGGCTTCGACAAGTCGAAGAAGTACCCGTTCTTCATGCTGATCCACGGCGGTCCGCACAACGCCATCACCAACGCCATGCAGTTCCGCTGGAACGCGCAGGTGTTCGGCAGCTGGGGCTACGTGACGGCCTGGCCGAATTTCCACGGCTCGTCGGGCTTCGGCAACGCTTTCACGGACTCGATCAACCCGTACTGGGACGACCTGCCGTACCGCGACGTGATCGCCGCCGCGGAGTGGATCAAGCAGCAACCGTGGATCGACCCCAACCGCATGGTCGCGGGCGGCGGCAGCTACGGCGGCTACCTCACGTCGGTGATCCTCGGCCGGCCGCACCCGTTCAAGGCGCTGGTGGCGCACGCCGCCGTGTACAACCTCTACACGCAGGTTGCCGCGGACTTCGGCATCGAGATTCCGCGCTTCGGCAGCTTCTGGGAGCCGGGCCAGGAAGCGGTGTTCAGGCAGGTGTCGCCGCATTTCGGCGCCGGCAATTTCAACACTCCGACCCTCGTCGTTCACGGCCAGCGCGACCTGCGCGTGCCGGTGAACCACGGCATCGAGCTCTACCACGCGCTGCAGCAGAAGGGCGTGCCGTCGCGGCTGCTCTACTTCCCCGACGAAAACCACTGGGTGCTCAAGCCTGCCAACTCGCTCACGTGGTACCGCGAGGTGAAGGCCTGGTTCGACAAGTACAACGCGCCCTGAGCGATCTCAGCCGGCCGTGGTCTCCTCCCCGGAGGCCGCGGCTGCGGTGGCCGTGATGTCGCCGAGGCGCGCTTCGAGTTCGCGCGCCACCTGCTCGTCCCTGAGCCCCATCCCTTCGACGTCGCCGTCCGCGAAGCCGAGGATGCCCATGTCGGCGTAGGCCTTGCGGACGCGCGGGCCCCACAGACCGATGTCGCGGATCGTCGGCACGATGCGCGAGAACAGGCTGGTGCGGTACACGCGCATGAGTTCCGAGCGGTCCACCCACTCGCGGCACTCGGCGAGCGGCAGTTCGAGCGCCTCCCACACCTCGTCGCCGAGGAACCGGTCGCGCAGCAGGTAACACCCCTCGACGACGAACTCCTCGCGCTCGTCGCGTTCCTTGTCGGTGAGTTGCGGGTAGTAGTCGCGCAGCGCGAGGCGGCCGAACGCCACGTGGCGCGACTCGTCCTGCATCACGTACGCGGTCACCGTCTTCGACAGCGGGTTGCGCGCATAGTCGCGGATCAGGCCAAACGCGGCGAGCGCCACGCCCTCGATGAGCACCTGCATGCCAAGATAGGTCATGTCCCAGCGCGAGTCGCGCAACGTGTCCTCGATCAGCCGCTGCAGGTGGGGGTTGATCGGATAGACGAGCTCGTACTTCTCGTGCAGCAGGCGCGAGAACGCCTCGACGTGCCGCGCTTCGTCCATGACCTGCGTGGCCGCGTAGAACTTGGCGTCGAGGTTCGGCACCTGTTGCACGATCTTCGCCGTGCAGACCAGCGCGCCCTGCTCGCCGTGCAGGAACTGCGACAGTTGCCATGCCTGCAGATGGTGCCGCAACCGGGTGCGCGCCTTGGCGTCGAGCCGCTGCCAAGTGGGGGAGCCAAAGATCGAGATCACTTCGTCGGGCAGGCCGGCCGGGTTCTCGGGGTCGAGGTCCTGCGACCAGTCGATGCGTGTGTCGGAGTCCCACTGCTGGCGCTTGCCCTTGCGGTACAAGTTGAGCAGCTTGTCGCGGCCGTCGGCGTACTCCCAGCGGAAGTTGGCCTCGAAGTCCTGGGCGACCCGCCAGTCCAGCGTTTCGAGTTCGCGGACGTAGTGCTCCGACGTCGACATGTGCCTGCCCCCTGCGTCGCATCCGGATACTGCCGGAGCATACGAGTCCTGCGTCGGGCGCGCTGAGCTTTCTCGCGTCGGCGGATGGGGTTAGATTCCACCTTCCGCCCGTCGCCGGGCGCGTCTGCCACCGAATGCGGAGCACGCGATGAAGATCACGTTCAAGGTGAATGGCGAGAGCCGATCCGTCGAAGCCGACCCCGAGATGCCGCTGCTCTGGGCGCTGCGCGACCTGCTCGGCCTGAAGGGCGCGAAATATGGCTGTGGCGTCGGCGCCTGCGGCGCGTGCACCGTGCACGTCAACGGCCGCGCGATGCGTTCCTGCGCGGTGCCGCTCAAGGCGGTCCAGGGCGACGAGATCCGCACCATCGAGGGGCTCGGTGGCAACCACCCGGTGCAGCAGGCCTGGCTCGAAGAGCAGGTGCCGCAGTGCGGCTACTGCCAGACTGGCCAGATCATGCAGGCGGTCGCCTTGCTCGAGAAGACGCCGCAACCGTCCAGCGAGCAGATCCGCGCGGGCATGGAGGGCGTGCTGTGCCGCTGTGGCACCTATCCGCGCATCGAGGCCGCCGTGCACCGAGCGGCCGGCGCCATGACGACGAAGGCGGAGGGCTGACCATGCTCACGCGACGCGATTTCGTGCTCGGATCGGGCGCGCTGGCCGTGGCGGTGTCGGTGCCGTTTCGCGCGGAGGCCGGTGCCGAGGCTGCCGCCCGGCCGCCGTTCGTCACCGCCTACCTGGAGGTGTCGCCCGACGGCAGCGTGAAGCTGTACTCGCCGACGACCGAGATGGGGCAGGGCACGCACACCGGCCACGCCGTCATCATCGCCGACGAACTCGGGGTGGATCTCGAGCGCGTCAGTGTCGTCACGGCGGAGCCCGCCGATCCGTTCCGCCGCAACGGCCAGATGGGTTCCGGCGGTTCGTGGGGCGTGCGGGCGTGGTACCAGCCGCTACGCAAGGCGAGCGCGCAGGCGCGCGAGGCGCTGATCGCGGCGGCGGCTGCACAGTGGAGTGTTCCAGCCGCAGAGTGCCGACTGGAGCGTGGCGAGGTCGTTCATGCGGGCTCGCAGCGACGGCAGGGGATCGGTGCGCTCGCGGCGGCGGCGGCCGCTCTGCCATTGCCTGCGGAACCGGTGCTGCGCCCGAAGTCGGAACTGCGCTACACGGGACGCAAAGTGCCGCGGGTCGACTTGCCCGCGAAGGTGCGCGGCGAGCCGGTGTTCGCGTCCGACGTCGAGCGACCGAACATGGTGTATGCGTGCGCGCGCCTGTCCGAGGTGTTCGGCGCCGAACTCGACGGCTTCGACCGCGAGTCCGCCACCGCGGTGAGCGGCGTGCTCGACGTGGTGGCCTTCCCGGGTGGCGCGGCCGTGGTCGCGACCAACAGCTGGGCCGCGATCCGGGGCGCGGAGGCACTGCGCATTCGCTTCAAGCCCACGCCACACGACAAGCTCGACTCGGCCACGATTTCGCGCCAGATGCGTGCCGGTCTCGGCGACGGTGCGCAGCCAATCAACGCTCGTGCCGACGGCGACTGGGCTGCGGCGCAGGCCGCCGCCAGGCGGGTCGTCGCGGCGGACTACGAGGTGCCCTATTTGTCCCACGCGCCGATGGAGCCGTGGAACTGCACGGTCGAGTTCGGTGGCGACGGCGAGGTTCACATCTGGGCGCCCGTCCAGACGCAGGATCGCAACCGTAACGCGGCTGCCGCGGCTGCCGGCGTGCCAGTGGACAAGATCCGCCTGCACACGACGCTGCTCGGCGGCGGCTTCGGCCGGCGCCTCGGCTCGGACGGCATTGCCGCGGCCGTGGTCACGGCCAAGGTGGTCAAGCGTCCCGTGAAGTTCTTCTGGCGCCGCGAGGACGAATTCGGCCAGGGTTGGTATCGCCCCGCGCAGGCGGCGCGACTGCAAGCGGCGCTCGATGCCGATGGCCGGGTCACCGGGCTGCACGTGCGCACCGCCGGGCCGGCATTGTCGGCTTCTTTCAGCCCGCAGGGCTTGCCCGCCGGACAACTCGACGGATCCTCGGTGTCGACCATCCGCGAGTCGCGCTACAGGCCCGCGGCGTTCCACGTCGAGTGGGTGCGCGTCGACCAGCCCGTGCCGATGGCCCCGTGGCGCGCCGTCGGCGCGACGCAGAACGGCTATTTCCTCGAGTGCTTCGTCGATGAAGTGGCGCGGGCGGCCGGGCGCGATCCGTACCAGTTGCGCCGCGAGCTGCTGGCGCACGATCCGCGGGCACTGAACGTGATCGACACCGTCGCCAGGGCGGCGGGCTGGGGCGAGCCGTTGCCGAAGGGCCGTGCGCGCGGCATGGCGTTCGTGGAGAGCTACGGATCGCTGTGTGCCGAGGTGGCCGAGGTGTCGCTGCGCGACGGCCGGCCGTTCGTGCACCGCGTGGTGTGCGCGCTCGACTGTGGTTCGATCGTCCTGCCCGACGGCGTGCGTTCGCAGGTCGAGGGCGGCATCGTGCAGGGACTCTCGGCCGTGCTCGGCGAGGCCGTCAACGTTGCCGCGGGTGCGGCGGTCGAGCGGAACTTCGACACCTACTCGATGCTGCGGATCACCGACGCGCCGGAGCGCATCGAGACGATCATCATCGAGTCGGGCGAACCCATGGGTGGCGTCGGCGAGCCGCCCCTGCCGCCGCTCGCGCCGGCCGTGGTGAACGCGCTCGTCGCGCTCACGGGCAAATCGATCCGCGAACTGCCGTTGTCGCGGCACCGGTTCGCGTGAGCGACGTGGCTGCTGCAACGGGGTTGGGCGCGCTGGTGCTCGCGGCCGGCGAATCGCAACGCATGGGGGGGCGCCCCAAGCCGCTCATCGAGCGCGACGGCGTGCCGTTGGTACGCCGGGTGGTGCAGGCGCTGCTCGGCGCAGGCGTCGGAGAAATCGTGGTCGTCATCGGTCATCGCGCCGACGAAGTAGCGTGGGTGGTGACGGACCTGCCGGTGCACATCGTCGTGAACGAGTCGTACTCGGCTGGCCACGTGACCTCGCTGCGCAAAGGGCTCGTGGAACTGCCGGAGTCGGTCGGCGCCACGCTGGTCGCACTGGCCGACCAGCCGCTGCTCGAGCCGGCTGACGTGACGGCACTCGTCGAGGCCTGGCCGAGGCGTGGCACCGCACGTGCCCTCGTGCCTCGCGTGCAGGAGCAGCGCGGCCACCCGGTGGTGCTCGAGGCGAGCGCCTGCAGCGAGATCCTCAGGGGCGACGCGGGCTATGGCGCGCGCGAGTGGATGGACGAGCACCCGGACGAGGTGGCGTGGTTCGACAGCGACAACCTCCACTACGTCGAGGACGTGGACTATCCCGAGGACCTCGAGCGCATCGCGCAGCGCCATGGCTGTGCGATGCGTTGGCCGTGAGGCATCCCGGGCTTGGCCACCCTCTTTACCACCGATAGTACGGCCGGTCTGTCACCACGTACCCGCGTGCGCGCGGGTTCCACACGTAATACACGGGGCCCGCGCGGTAGTACGGCACTCCGCCGACGTGCAGCGTAGTGCTGTATTGCGGCAGGAACGAGACCACCAGTCCCACCGGCGGATCCACGACGACGTAGCGTGAGCCATATGGCCGGTACCAGGCGCCGCCGCCATAGTAGTAGCGATGGCCGTGGTGGTGGACCGCGCGATGCCGTGGCGGAAGTTGGTACGCGAGGTAACCGCGCCGCGGCGGATAGTAGTGCGAATCCCAGCCGCGACGGTCATCGTAGCGCCGATCGTCATCGCGATAGTTGCGCGCGTGTGCGGGCGGGTCGGCCATCGTGGTGACCGGCTGCAGCAGCAGCGCCCCGAGCGCGGTCGCGCCAAGCGCGCGGGCCAGGTGTCGGTTCATGGTCGCCTCCTGCACGCGCCGGGGTGGCGGTGCTCCTGCGACTTAGAACGTGTCCGGCCGGCTCCGGTTGACCCGCTCCCGGAGCCGCGCGTTCAAGCCTCGATGACTTCGAAGGTGAGCCCGGCGTGCGCGATGAGCCGCTCGATGAGCTTGTCGCCAAACATCGTCGCGGGCGTCCAGACGCCGCCCTTGCGGCCGGAGGCCGCGAAATCGTGCGCAAGGCAGGCGCCCGCCTGGCCGAGCATCTTCGCCGTCGAGCCGTAACCCGGATCGCGGTCGCCCGTGACCTTCACGCGCAGCGTCTGGCCATCCGCCGTCGTGCCTTGGAAGCGCAGGTCGAAGAAACCGTTGCGCTGTTGCTCGGCGCTCGGGCCTTCTCCGGGCGCTGGCAGCACGAAGCGCTCGAGCGCCCAGCGCGCGGGAGGCAACGCGGCCGCGAACATGAAGCCGCCGAGGCCGACCGTCATGCCGGTCGCCGCCGCACGGCCCTGCAGTCCGCGCCCCATCAACACCGCTTCGTCGTAGCGGAAGTCCTCGCCATAGGCCTGTTTCGACAGCGCGTTGCTCCGCTGCACGATGCGGGTGTTGATCGCGCTCATCACGAACGGGGCGACCCACGCGTCGAAGTCGGCGTCGTACTGCGCGGATTTCACGTTCGGCTGGCGCACCGCCGGTGCGTAACCCTCGGGGCAGATGGAATACGGATTGGCGAGTTCCTTGCGCAGCGCGGGATTGGCGGTCGCTTCCTTGACGACGTTGACCAGGCTCGCCGCAGTGCCGCCCGAGAACCCGCCGCGCATGGCCTTCACGCGCATCTTCACCGTCGTGCACGGCGCGCCGAAGCGCTTGCGGGCCTGCTGCTGCAGGAAATGCACGCCGAGGTCCGACGGGATCGAATCGAAGCCGCAGCAGTGCACGATGCGCGCGCCGGACTTGCGGGCTGCCGGCTCGTAAGCCTCGATCATGCGACGGATCCACTGGACTTCGCCGGTCAGGTCGCAGTAGTCGGTGCCGGTTTCGGCGCACACCTTGACCAGCGGCTCCCCATGGAGCGCGTACGGGCCCACGGTCGAGACGACCACGCGTGCGCCTTTGCACAGGTGGCGAAGGGCCGCTTCGTCGGCGGCGTCTGCGACGAGCAGGGGCAACCTGCCGGCGGCGAGGCCGAGCGAGTTGCGCAGGGCCGCGAGCTTGGCCTCGGAACGGCCGGCGATCGCCCACTTGAGGGCGCCCTGCGTGCCGTAGTGCTCGGCGAGGTAGCGCGTCAGGATCTGGCCGACGAAGCTGGTGGCGCCGAAGACGATCAGGTCGTGGGACGGGGTGCTCATGGGGGCCTCGTTCTGCGGGAAAGCCCAGCATGGCATAGAATCCCGCCTTGCGCCCCGCCCGGCGGGGCCCCGACCAGGACCCGTGCGAATGAACGCAGATGCGCTGTATCTCGACCTGAAGCACAAGCTCGGCGACGTCATGCCCGAGGCCGAACTGATCCTCAAGGCCGAAGTGGCCGCCGAGGTGCTGCGCCTCAAGGAAGAGCGCAACGCCGTGATCCTCGGCCACAATTACATGGAGCCGGCGCTGTTCCACACGGTGCCCGACTTCCACGGCGACTCGCTCGAGTTGTCACGCCGGGCCGCGGAGACCGACAAGCCCTACATCGTGTTCTGCGGCGTGCGCTTCATGGCCGAGACGGCCAAGATCCTCAACCCGTCGAAGACCGTGCTGCTGCCCACCGAGAAGGGCGGGTGCTCGCTGGCCGAGAGCATCACGGCGGCCGACGTGCGCGCGCTGCGTGCCGCCTACCCGGGCGTGCCGATCGTCACGTACATCAACACCTATGCCGACGTGAAGGCCGAGTGCGACATCTGCTGCACCTCGAGCAACGCGGTGGCGGTGGTCGAATCGCTCAAGACCGACACCGTGATCTTCCTGCCCGACGAGTACCTCGCGAAGAACGTCGCGCGCGAGACCGGCCTGCACGTGATCGTACCGAAGGTGTTGCCGAAGGCCGGCGGCGCCGCCGCCGGCACAGATGTCGAGCACGCCATGATCGCGTGGAAGGGCCGCTGCGAGGTGCACGAGCTCTTCACGCCCGAAGACATCGACTCGGTGCGCAAGCAGTTCCCCGACGTGATGATCCTGGCGCACCCGGAGTGCAGCCCGGAGGTCGTCGCGAAGGCCGATTTCTCGGGCAGCACCACCGCGATGATCAAGGCCGTCGAGAAGTCGAAGGCCAGGCGCTACCTGCTGCTCACCGAGTGCTCGATGGGCGACAACATCGTGGCCGCGCACCCCGAGAAGGAAATGCTGCGGCTGTGCAGCCACCGTTGCCCGCACATGGGCGAGATCACGCTCGAGCAGACGCGCGACTCGCTCAAGTACCTGCGCTGGGTGATCGACGTGCCCGAGGACATCCGGGTGCGCGCGTTGCGCTCGGTAGAGCGCATGCTGGCCGTGGGACCGAAGGTCGATTGAACGGACCGATCCACACCGACGTGCTGGTCCTCGGCTGCGGCATCGCCGGCGGCACGGCCGCGCTCGAGCTCGCGGAGGCCGGGCTCGACGTGCTGATCGTCACGCGCGCCGACCGCCCGCAGGAGTCGAACACGTACTGGGCCCAGGGCGGCATCATCTACAAGGGCGAACAGGACTCGCCTGAGCTGCTCGCGAAGGACATCGCCCACGCCGGTGACGGCCTTTGCCACGACCAGGCGGTGGCGATCCTCGCGCAGAGCGGCCCGGAGCTGGTGCAGTCGGTCCTGCTCGACAAGCTGCGGGTGCCGTTCGATCGCAAGCCCGACGGGCGCCTCGCGCTCGGCCGCGAGGGCGGCCACTCGCTGCCGCGCATCCTGCACGCCACCGACGCCACGGGCCGCGCCATCGAGGATTCGCTGATCGCCGCGCTCGAGAAGCACCCGCGGGTCAAGTTCCTCATCGGCCATACCGCGGTCGACCTGCTCACGCCCGCGCACCACGGCCGCGACCGCCGTGCCATCTACGATCCGCTGTCGTGCGTCGGCGCCTACGTGCTCGACCAGGCGAGCGGCGAGATCAAGCGCTGCTTCGCCCGGGCCACCGTGCTCGCCACCGGCGGGCTCGGGCAGATCTTCCTGCGCACCACGAACCCAGTCGGTTCGCGCGGGGATGGCCTCGCCATGGCCTACCGGGCCGGCGCGCGCGTGATCAACACCGAGTACGTGCAGTTCCACCCCACCGCGTTCTATCACCGCAACGCGCCGTGCTTCCTCATCACCGAGGCGGTGCGCGGCGCCGGTGCGCGGCTCGTGGACGAGCGCGGCACGCCGTTCATGGAGCGCTACGATCCCGAGTGGAAGGACCTCGCGCCGCGCGACGTCGTGGCACGCAGCATTCACTCCGAGATCCTCAAGCGCGGCGTGAAGAACGTTTACCTCGACCTGCGCTCCCACATTCCGGCGGAGCGGATCCGCGCCGAGTTCCCGGGCATGGTCCAGGGGTGCCTCGAGTACGGCATCGACATCACCCGCGACCTGCTGCCGGTGGTGCCGGCGGCGCACTACTCGTGCGGCGGTGTCTGGGTGGACGACCACGGCCGCAGCACCGTGGAGCGGCTCTACGCGGTCGGCGAGGTCTCCTGCACCGGGCTGCACGGCGCCAACCGTCTCGCGAGCACGTCGCTGCTCGAGGGCCTGGTGTGGGGCCACCGGTCGGCGCAGCACATCGCCGCCGAGTTGCGGTCGCACGACGGCCCGCGGTTCGACGACATCCCCGCGTGGCAGCCGACCGGGCACGAAGTGCCCGACCCGGCGCTGGTCGCGCAGGACATGAGCTCGATCAAGCACATCATGTGGAATTACGTGGGCCTCGTGCGCACCACGCCGCGGCTCGCGCGCGCGATTCAGGACCTGCGCAACCTCGAGGTCGAGATCGAGCGCTTCTACCGCAAGGCGGCGCTCACCGACGAGCTGCTCGGCCTGCGCAACGCGGTGCGCGTGGCGCTGATCGTCACGCTCGCGGCGTGGGAGAACCACGAGAGCCGCGGGGCCCACTACCGCGAGTGACGCCGGGCCTGCCGGCCGGCAGGCGGCGCCGACGTGCTTCAGCCGAGGACGCGCAGGATCTCGCGCACCGTGATCGCCATCAGCGCCAGCGTGGCGAGCGAGAACACGCTGAAGCGCACGATCACCCGGTTGAAGGTGGCCTGCACCAGCGAATGGACGATGCGCAGCGCGACGTAGGCCCAGGCGAGCTTGAGTGCCGTGGCGTCGCCGCCCCCGGTGAGCGCGGCGAAAAACATGACCGCGTAGAAGATCGTCGGCTGCTCGTGCAGGTGGTTGTAATTGTCGGCTACCGAGCGCACCTCGGGGCGCTTGAGGCGGTGCGACCACGTGCCCGGGTACGCCGCATCCTGCGGGTCGATGCCTGCCTGCTGCATTGCGGGCAGGCGGGTGGCGTACATCCAGATCCACATCACGAGCGTCCAGGCCACCAGCACGAGGACGGGCGTCAGGAATTCGGTCGAGGTCGGCACGTCGGGTTCCCCCTGCAGTCGTTGTTGGCGCGCAGATTAGCAGTTCCACGTCTTGACGCGGCACGCGGCGGCCGGATAACTAGCGCCACCCGCCATGATCGTCTCGACGACCCTCACCGCCAGCAACGCCGACATCATCGGTGACGCCCTCGCGTCGGTCGCCGGCCAGGTGGACCGCTGCCTCGTGATCGACACCGGGGCGCGTGACGACACCCTCGAGGTGGCACGGCGCGTGGCCGGTGACAAGCTGCTGGTGCGCGAGTTTGCGTGGAGAAGCGACTTTGCCGCCGCCCGCAATTTCGCGCTCGAGGCAGCGCAGCAGGCGGGTGCCTCGTGGGCGGTTACGGTGGACACGGACGAGCGGCTGCTGTTCGACGCGGGCTTCGACCTGCGCGCCGCGCTGGCGGCGACGAAGGCCAACGTACTGCTGGTTGACGACGAGGCTGGTTACTACGGCAAGGAGCGCATCGTCCGGCTGCCGGCGGCCGTCCGCTGGGTCGGCCCGACGCACGAGGCGCTCAGTGGCCAGCGCGAGGCCGAAACCGAGACGCTCGCGGGCGTGCGGTTCCGCGAGCTGCCGAAGGACGAGGCGACCCTGCGGCGCAAGTTCGAGCGGGACGTGGCCATCCTGCGCAAGCACACGCGGCAGCATGCAAAGGAGCCGCGCTGGCACTATTACCTCGGCGCCTCGCACCACGACCTTGGCCAGTACGCGGCAGCCATCGACGCCTTCCGGGCCTGCGCCGCGCTTGGCGGCTGGGCCGAGGAGGGCGCCTGGGCGTGCTACAGGGCCGCCGATTGTTGCTGCGCCCTGCAGCGCTGGACGGAGGCCATCGAGTTTTGCGCGCGCGGCCTTGCCATCCGGCCGGCCACGGCGGAGCTCGCCTGGCTGGCGGGCTTCGCCGCATACAAGGCCAGGCGCTACGAGGATGCGATCGCCTGGTCGAACATGGCCGTCGTGAACGGCCTGTATGACGGCGCGGGCGCGGGTTTTGCCCGCAAGAGCTTCCGCAACCTGACGGCCCTCTACGAAGGTCCGTACGACGTGCTGCGCTGGACGTTCAAGGCGCTAGGCAACGCGGAGGCCGCAGCTGAAGCGGCCCGCGAGTGCGAAGCCGCCAAGCGTGCCCGGGAGGCAGCGCAGCGCGGCTGAAGAAACACCCACGGGGTGCGCAAGGAGAACCCATGCTGCTGTTCCATCCCAGGCGCTACGATCCATCCCGCTACGACCAGGCCACGCGCCGTGCGCTGCTCGCCGTGCGCGAGTTCTTCGAGGCGAAAGGCCACGCAGCGCTCAAGCAGGAGTTCCACGGCGCCCACTGGTACACCGACTTCCTCGAGATGCTCGCCCGCGAACGCGTGTTCGCGACCTTCGGCACGCCCGCCGGCGTCGGTCGGCTCATCGGTGACGACGCGGCGCGCTGGGACACGGCCCGCAACAACGACCTGAGCGAGCTGCTGGCGTGGTACTCGCTCGAGCACTGGTACGCGTGGCAGGTCACGGTGCTCGGGCTCGGCCCCATCTGGATGAGCGGCAACGAAGAGGCCAAGGCGCAGGCCGGC
>JAGVUU010000024.1 GCA_019136105.1 Gammaproteobacteria bacterium | reverse complement strand
GGCGCAGAACCCGCTCAAGGTCGAGCTGCGCTACAACTCGGGCGAGGTGCACAGCCGCCTGGCCGTGGCGATCGCTGCGATGTGGAAGGAAGCGCTCGGGGTCGAAACCGAGCTGTATGCCGAGGAGTTCCGCGCGCTGCTGCAAACCATCCAGGCGCGCAAGGACACGCAGGTGTTCCGCTCGAGCTGGATCGGCGACTACAACGACGCCTATTCGTTCGCCCAGCTGCTGCAGACGGGTTTCGGGATCAACCTCACCGGCTACTCGAACCCGCGCTACGACGCATTGCTGGCCGAGGCGACCCGCCAGCCCGACCCGGCGCGCCGCCGGGCAATGCTCGAGGAGGCCGAGCGGGTGATGCTCGCCGACCACCCGTTGCTGCCGATCTACTTCTACGTCAACAAGCACCTCGTGAAGCCGTACGTCACGGGCTGGTCGGACAACGTGATGAACGTGCAGTACAGCAAGGACCTGCGGCTCGACGGCGGCGGCTGAGCGGCGCGTCACAATTCGGCAGTGACATAAAGCCCGGGAAGTTGAGTCCTGCCGTCCGGCTTGCGACGATTGCGCCATTCGTCAGTCTCAGTCCGGCCCCATGGTCTGGTTCGTCCTGTTCGCCTGTACCGTCTTCGGGATCTACTTCTGGCGCGAGTACCGCGTCCAGCAGCAGGACCTGCAGAGCGCCTCGTCCCCGCTCCGCACGGGGGAGCGCTACATCGGCCAAGTGCTGACACTCACGGATGGGCTGCAGGACGGCACCGGTCACGTGAAGCTCGGCAATCGCCGCTGGGCGCTGCGAGGCCCGTCCGTGCCGGCCGGCGCGCGGGTACGGGTGACGGGCGTGGACGGGACGGTCCTGATCGTCGATCGCCTCCCGGGCTGAGGCCCGAAATCCGGCCTGCGGGCAGCGTCGAATCCTCCGGTCAGGCAGCCCGCCTGAGTTGAGCCGGAGACCCCATGCCTTCCTTCTTCGACTTCCGGGTGACCGGCATCCAGGGCGAGCCCGACTTGCTTGGGCCCCTGCGCGGCCAGGTGGTGCTGGCCGTCAACGTGGCGAGCCGCTGTGGCTACACGCCGCAATACACAGGCCTCGAGCGGCTGCACGGCGAGTTGGCCGAGCACGGGTTCGCCGTGGTCGGATTTCCCTGCAACCAGTTCGGCGCCCAGGAACCCGGCACCGACGCCGAGATCCGCGAGTTCTGCTCGACCCGCTACGACGTGACGTTCCCGCTCGCGGCCAAGCTCGAGGTCAACGGGCCCGGCCGCCACCCCGTGTACCAGTGGCTCACCGACCCCGCCCAGGGCTATGCCGGTGACATCGGCTGGAACTTCGAGAAGTTCCTGATCGGTCGCGACGGTCGTGTGCTCGGGCGCTATCCGTCAGGCACCCGGCCCGAGGACAAGGGGCTGATGGGCGATATCGCGAACGCGATATCGAGTGAATAGTGAATGGGGATTAGTGAATAGTAGGAATTAACAGTCCAGCTGCATTTCTTTCTATTCACTATTCACTAATCACTATTCACTAACAAATCGTATTCAGCGTTCACGCTCGCGCTGAACTTCATTTCGCCCGGCTGGTAGGTCTCGGCCGGGGGTGCGGCGGCGACGGCATCGGCCATCACCATCGGACCGCGGCGGTACATCGGCACCGGCGGGGCCGCACTCGCGCCATTCAGCATGCGCACCGGGCCGAGCCTGGCGCCGGCTGCCTTGGCCAGAGTCTCTGCGTTGAGCCGCGCGTCCTCGACGGCCTTCGCCATCGCCTCGCGCTCGAGCGACTTGCGCCGGCTCGAATCGAGCATGGGGTCATTCACCTGGTTCACGCCGGCATCGACGGCACGCTCGAGCAGGGGGCCGAGCTGCTCGAGGTCCCGCAATTCGACCTGCACCTGGCGGCTCACCACGTAGCCCAGCAGCACCCGCTGCCGGTCCTTGTCGTTCCAGCTGTACTCGGGCTGCACCTGCAGGCGCGTCGCGTTCACGAGCTTCGGGTCGATCTTCAGGTCGC
This sequence comes from Gammaproteobacteria bacterium, assembly GCA_019136105.1. Classification (GTDB taxonomy): domain Bacteria; phylum Pseudomonadota; class Gammaproteobacteria; order Steroidobacterales; family Steroidobacteraceae; genus RPQJ01. Next base: position 2,230 of record JAGVUU010000024.1, on the reverse strand, counting down.
GCGTGAGCGCCAGCACGCGGTCCACGGTCTTCGCGACCTCGGCTCGAGCTTCGGCCATGGTCGGCCGGCGCGCCTCCACGCCGAGGGTGACCTGGGCGAGGTCCGGTTCGGCCGCCACCTCGCCGTAGCCGGAGACGCTGACGGTGCGGGGCCGGTCGCTGTCGGCGAGGACGGCGAGCGGTGCCAGCAGGAGGGCGAGGAAGCCGGCCAGCCAGGGGCTGCGAAGGATCATGTGGATGCTCCGGGTCGCGTTGAGGACGGGGCCTGCAAAGTATGACAGCGTACCGTGGCTCCCGTTCTGGCCGGCGGCTTTGGACTCAAGGAATGGTTTTGATTAACATGCCGCCCCTTCGGCCTTCGGGGAGAGGCCGCTGTCCCGCATGGAGTCTGCAATGACCTTGAGATCGGCCTGGCTCGCCATGAGCCTGACCATCGTCGGCCTCGCTGCGCCGGGGCTCGCTTCGGCTGCCGACGCCGCACGCGGCGCCAAGCTCGCCTACACGTGCCACGGGTGCCACGGCATCCCGAACTACAAGAACGCCTACCCGATTTACAACGTGCCGAAGCTCGGCGGCCAGCACGCGGCGTACCTCGTCGTGGCGCTGAAGGCCTACGCCAGCCAGGAGCGCGCGCACCCGACGATGTATTCGCACGCGACGACCATGTCCGAGCAGGACATGCAGGACATCGCGGCCTACCTCGCGGGCCAGGAGCTCAAGCCCACGGGCAAGGCAGTCGGCGCAGCGCCGAAGGCCGCGCAGACCTGCGTGGCGTGCCACGGCATCGACGGCGTGGGCATCCTGCCGGAGTACCCGAATCTCGCCGGCCAGCACGAGGACTACATCCGTGCCGCGCTCAAGGCCTACCGCAGTGGCCAGCGGAAGAACGCGGTGATGGCCGGCATGGCCGCGCCGCTCACCGACGCCGACATCAAGGAACTCGCCCGTTACTACTCGAGCCAGCGCCCGGCGCTCTGCTCGACCAACGAGATCCGCGACGGCGGCAAGTGCAAGGGCCTCTGAAGCCCGGGCGCTCCAGCCCCTGACGCACGGAAGGCCGGGGTGACCCGGCCTTCTTGTTTTCGGGGGGCCGACGCCGCACGCTAGGCGGCCCGATCCACGAGATAGCGCGCCCCGCGCATGACGCCGAGCCCAGCCACGAACGGCCCGATCGCCCAGCCGCAGGACAACGGCGTGTACCTGATCGACACGCTGTACCTGCGCCCCGGCCTCGCAGCGAGCCACCTCGTCGTGGACGATGGCCGCGCAGCATTCGTGGATACCGGCGCTGGGCCGGCAGCCCCACGGCTGCTCGCGGCGCTCGACGAACTTGGCGTCCCCCGCGAGAACGTGGACTACCTGTTCCTCACGCACGTCCACCTGGACCACGCCGGCGGTGCCGGGCAGCTGATGCAGGCCCTGCCGAACGCAAAGGCCGTGCTGCACCCGCGTGGCGCCCCCCACCTGATCGACCCCGCGAAGCTGATTGCCGGGTCGATCGCTGTCTATGGCGAGGCGCTTTACCGCGAGCTGTACGGGGACATCATCCCGATCCCGGCAGGTCGCGTGCTCGTGGTCGAAGACCAGCAGCGCCTGACGCTCGGCAAGCGCACGTTCGAGTTCATCGACGCGCCGGGCCACGCGCGCCACCACCACTGCCCGATCGACCTCGACCACCGCGAGGTCTACAGCGGCGACAATTTCGGCATCTGCTACCACGAGCTCGACACCGACCGCGGCCCGTTCATGCTGCCGACCACCACCCCGGTGCAGTTCGAGCCCGATGCGCTGCACGCCACGATCGACCGTCTCATGTCCTACCGGCCGCAGCGCATCTTCCAGACGCACTTCGGGCCCGTGAGCGACCTCGAGCGGCTGGCCCGCGACCTGCATGCGTCGATCGTGGAACTGGTGCGCATCGCCCGGTCGCACGCCCAGGCACCGGACCGCACCGAGCGCATCCGCGCGGACATGTTCCGCTACTTCAGCACGCGGCTCGACGAGCACGGCTACGCGGGCGACCTCGCGAAGCGGCACGAGCTGATCGATGCCGATGTGCGGCTGAATACCGACGGATTGGAGGTCTGGCTGAATAGAAGGGGGTAGTGAACAGGGGGTAGGGGGTAGTGACCGGCGGCCCCCGACCCGTGCGGCTACCGGACCGTTCTTGCCACCTCACCCAACGATTTCCGCCGTCCCCTCTTACACTACCCCCTACCCCCTACCCCCTA
>JAGVUU010000257.1 GCA_019136105.1 Gammaproteobacteria bacterium | reverse complement strand
GTGCCGCCGGGCCGCGCGCTCGTCGCGGCCGTCGATACGCTCGTCGAGGGGCGCCACTTCCTGCCCGATGCGCCCCCCGGCTCCGTCGGGCACCAGGCGCTGGCCGTGAACCTGAGCGACCTCGCCGCGATGGGCGCCGACCCCGCGTGGGCGCTGCTGTCGCTGTCACTGCCCGAATCCGACGGGGCCTGGTTGCAGTCTTTCGCCGACGGCTTGTATCGGCTTGCCGAGCGCCACGGCGTCGCGCTCGTTGGCGGCGACACGGTGCGCGGGCCGCGCGTCGTGACCGTCACCGCACTCGGATACGTCGAGCCGACGCACGCATTGCGGCGGGACTGCGCACGGCCGGGCGACGTGCTGTTCGTCTCCGGATGGCCGGGTGAGGCCGGCGCCGGGCTCGAGGCGCTGCGCAGCGGCACCGTTCGCGGCGACGATGATCCCCTGGTGCGCCGCTATCGCTACGCCGAGCCGCGGTTGGAACTCGGGCGTGCGCTGCGTGGCCGCGCCCGCTCGGCCATGGACGTCTCGGACGGGCTCCTTGGCGACCTGCAGAAGCTCTGCAAGTCGAGCGCGGTCGGCGCACGCCTCGACCTCGAGCGCTTGCCGGTCTCCGCGGAGCTCGCCCGCCGTCATTCGAGCGAGCAGTGCGAGCGATTCATGCTGTTCGGCGGCGACGACTACGAACTGCTGTTCACGGTGCCGGCCGACCGTGCCGCCGGCTTCGACGCCGGCGCACCCGCCGGGGTGCCGGTGCATCGCATCGGCGTCATCGAGGCTGGTGCGGGCGTACGCTGCGAGCGCGATGGCAGGGTCGTGGACCTGCGTGGAGGGGGCTATGACCACTTCGCCTGAGCCGGGCAAGGCCGTGCTGCGGCCCACGATCAAGCACCTCGCCGATCCGGTGCACTTCCTGGCGCTTGGCTTCGGTTCCGGACTGGCGCCCTTCGCGCCGGGGACGTTCGGCTCGCTGGTCGGTCTCGCGATCGCGCTGGCCCTCGCGCCACTCGGGTTCGCGTGGAACGTCGCAGCGACGCTCCTGGCGATCGTCGCCGGCATCTGGATCTGCGGCGAGAGCGCGCGCCGCCTCGGGGTGCACGATCACCCGGCGATCGTCTGGGACGAGATCGCGGGCATGATGATTACGATGCTCGCGGTGCCGGACGCCTGGTGGGGGGCGCCGCTCGCGTTCGTGCTGTTCCGCCTGTTCGACATCGCCAAGCCCTGGCCGATCCGCGAGATCGATCACGGTTTGGGGGGCGGGGCGGGAATTATGCTCGACGACGTACTGGCCGGCCTTTTTGCCGCGCTGGGCCTCACCGTCGTCGGCTACGTCACGTGACACCACATCAAAGCGCGCTCGCCGCAACGTTCACAGAACCGGTCCTCTCGTCGGTGCCGTCACCGGTGCCCGAGCGCATCGGCAAGTATTACGTCGTGCACGAGGTCGGCCGCGGCAGCACCGGCACCGTGTACCTGTCGCACGACCCGTTCTACGGGCGCGACGTCGCCATCAAGCTCTACCACTCCACCGGCGCCGACAACGCCGAGAGCCGCAACGCCCGCCGCATGTTCATGGGCGAGGCGCACATGATCGGCAAGCTCCAGCACCCGAACATCGTCCCGATCTACGATGCGGGCGAGGAGGAGGGGCGGCGTTACGTCGTCACCGAGCACATCCACGGCGCGCGCACCCTGTCGGCGTACTGCCGTTCCGGCAGCCTGCTGCCCGTCGAGCAGGTCGTGCAGATCGTCTACAAGGTCGCGAAGGCGCTGCACTACGCGCACTCGCGCGGCGTGGTGCACCGCGACGTCAAGCCGTCGAACATCCTGCTCACCCAGGACGGCGACGTGCGCATCGTCGATTTCGGCATCGCGCTCGTCTCCGACTCCGAGATCTCGCGCCTCGAGGGCGTGGCCGGCAGCCCGGCCTACATGTCGCCCGAGCAGGTGCAGGGCCACCCGCTCGACACGCGCTCCGACCTCTATTCGCTCGGCGCGGTGATGTACGAGATGCTGTGCGGCCAGCGACCGTTCCGCGCCGGCGCGCTCGGCAAGCTGTTGCGCCAGGTGGTGCAGTCGGCGCCAGAGCCCCTGCGCGACGTGCGGCCCGAGCTCCCGGAGGAGCTCGAGGCCATCGTCATGCGCACGCTCGAGAAGGAGCCCGAGAAGCGCTATCGCAACGGCGCCGAGCTCGCGGCCGACCTGACCCGCGTGCACCAGAAGCTGCGCAGCGTGCACCCCGCGTTCGACGACGAGGAACGCTTCGCCGTGCTGCGCAAGCTGCGCTTCTTCCACGATTTTTCGCACTCCGAGATCCGCGAGGTCATGCGGGCCGGGGCGTGGGTGGACCACCCGGCCGGCGAAGCGATCCTGCGTCCGGGCGACATGGACGACCGCTTCTACGTCGTCGTGTCTGGGCGCGTGCGCGTCAGTCGCGATGGCAACCAGGTGGGCAGCATCGAGACCGGTGGCTGCTTCGGCGAGGCAGCGTTCGGCGAGGGCCCGCGGCGCGATTCGACGATCACCGCCGAAGGTCCGGTGACGCTGCTCAAGGTGACCGCGACGCTGCTCGAGCAGACGACGATCGCCTGCCAGCTGCGCTTCAACAAGGTGTTCCTCAGGGAGCTGATCGAGCGGCTGCAGCGGGGACGGAAGAGTGAATAGTGATTAGTGGGCGGTGAATAGTCAGAAGCAGAAAGGCCGGCAATGCCGGCCTTCTTGCTATTCACCATTCACTGATCACTATTCACCGGCCTTGTCCCGCTCAATGAGCGCATAGGCCGAGTGATTGTGGATGGACTCGAAGTTCTCGGCCTCCACCACGTAGGCGAGCACGCGCGGCTCGGCGTTCAGGCGCACGGCGACGTCGCGCACGATGTCCTCGACGAACTTCGGGTTGTCGTAGGCGCGCTCGGTGACGTGCTTCTCGTCGGGCCGCTTCAGGATGCCGAACAGCTCGCTCGAGGCTTCCTGCTCGGCGATGTCGATCAGTTCCTCGAGCCAGAGGTGCTCGGTCACCTTCGCCTTGATGATGATGTGCGAGCGCTGGTTGTGCGCGCCGCGCTCCGAGATGCGCTTCGAGCACGGGCAGAGGCTCGTAACCGGCACCAGCACCTGCATCCACATTTCCTCGCGGCCGTCGTGGATCTCGCCGATCAGGCTCGCCTCGTAGTTCATGAGGCTCGCCACGCCGGAGACCGGCGCGGTCTTCATGACGAAGTACGGGAAGCTCATCTCGATGTGGCCGGTCGTGGCGTCGAGGCGCCGCGTCATTTCCGTGAGCATCTGCCGGAACGATTCCACCGATATCTCGCGCTCGTGCTGGTGCAGCACCTCGACGAAGCGCGACATGTGCGTGCCCTTGAAGTTGTGGGGCAGGGCGACGTACATGTTGAAGTTGGCGACGGTGTGCTGCTCGCCGGCGCTGCGGTCCTTGACGCGCACCGGGTGATAGATGTCCTTGATCCCCACCTTGTTGATCGGGATCTGCCGGGAGTCTTTCCGGCCCTGGACGTCTTCCATCGTTGTCGGGGTCTTCACTGGGCAATCCATGGTCAGGCGGCCCCCGGGCGGCCGCCGGCCGCGGCTAGCACCGCGGGCTGCGCCGGCCAGAGCCGGGCGATCGAGCGGGCGATGCCGGCGGCATCGAGGTTGGCCATGGCGAGGCAGTCCTCGCGCGAGCCGTGCTCGATGAAGCGGTCGGGGATGCCGATGTGGTGCACGGGGCGCTCGATGCCGTTTGCCGCAAGGCACTCGGCGACGGCACTGCCGGCACCGCCGGCCACGGCGTTCTCCTCGAGCGTGATGATGCAGTCGTGGCGTGCGGCGAGCCGGCAGACGAGTTCCTCGTCGAGCGGCTTCACGAAGCGCATGTTGACGAGCGTCGCGTCGAGCCGTTCGGCGAGCGGCACGCAGGGGGCCACCATGGTGCCGAACGCAAGCAGCAGCAGGCCGCTGCGGCCTTCACGGCGCACTTCGGCGCGGCCGACCGGCAGGGCGCTCATCTCCTTCTCGATGTGCACACCCGGGCCCTGCCCGCGCGGATAGCGCACGGCAGCAGGCTGGTCGAGCGTCACGGCGGTGTAGAGCATCTGCCGGCACTCGTTCTCGTCGGCCGGCGCCATCACCACCATGTTCGGGATGCAGCGCAGGTAGGAGAGGTCGAACGCACCCTGGTGCGTGGCGCCGTCGCCGCCCACCAGCCCGCCGCGGTCGATCGCAAACGCCACCGGCAGGTTCTGCAGGGCCACG
>JAGVUU010000178.1 GCA_019136105.1 Gammaproteobacteria bacterium | reverse complement strand
TCAACGCGACGGGCTCACCGACCATCGTCGCGCGGACGGGAGGCTGAGCGTCATGTCGTTCATCCTCGACGCCCTGCGCAAATCGGAACACGAACGTCAGCGCCAGACCGGCCCAGCGCTGGTGGAAGTGGCGGTCGCCGCACCGAAGCCGAAGCCCAACCGCTGGGCGGGCGCAGCCATTGCACTGCTGGTCGTGAACCTCGTCGCCATCGGCGTGCTGCTGATCTTCAAGGCGAACGACGAGCCCTCCCCTGCCGCCACGGAAGCGGCAGCCTCAGCCACGGCCACCGCGGAACCCCAGGCAGCGGCTGCTGCCGCACCGGCCACGACGGCTTCGGCCCCGGCCGCCCAGGCGAGCGTCAGCCAGGCTCTGCCTCAGCCGCCGGTCGCCGCACCACCGCCGGTCTTGCGCCCCGCCGAGGCGCCCACTGCCGGCACGCGCAACCCTCTCGAGGCCGAGGTGTCCGGATACGCACCGGCGATGGAGCGGGAAGCAGCCCTCGCGGCGGCGGCACCCCCGCCCGGGCCGGCCGCAGTCACGCCCTCCCGGCGCGGATCGGTCGTCTATCAGTCGTTGCCCGAAGCAGACCCGACGGCCGCCTACGCGCCGGCGCCGGCTGCGGACAATTTGCCGCGCGCCGACGACATGACCGCCCGCGGTGCGCTGCCCGAGCTGCGGCTCGAACTGCACGTGTGGTCCTCGAAGCCGCAGGAGCGGTTCGTGTTCGTCAACGGCCGCCGCTATCGCGAAGGCGACTCCACGGCCGAGGGTGCGACGGTCGAGGAGATCACTCGCGAGGGCGTGATCATGAACTCGGGCGGCAACCGGTTCCTGCTGTCCCGCGAGTGACCCGGGGCGAGCGTACGTGAATTCCGCTGCGGTCATCGCCGAGCGACTCGACGGCCTGCGCATCAACCGCGCGCTGAAGGCGGGGATCGCACGCCTGCTCTCGCGCCAGGAACACCTCAACAAGATCAACGTCTTCCCGGTGCCGGATGGCGACACGGGCACGAACCTCGCGCTCACCATGCGCGCCGTGCTCGGCAGCCTGCAGAAGGCGCCGGACGATCACGCCGGCAAGACGCTCACGCGGGTGGCCGACGCGGCTCTCGACGGGGCGCGCGGCAACTCGGGCGCGATCCTCGCCCAGTTCTTCCTCGGCCTCGGCGACCGTCTCGGCCACCTCGGCCACGTCGGCCCGGACGAGTTTGCCGAGGGCGTGCGCGGCGGCGCGGACTACGCGCGCGACAGCCTGAGCGAACCGCGCGAGGGCACCATCCTCACGGTGCTCACCGACTTCGCGCACGAGGTGCATGCCGTGCAGCGGGAAGGCGTGCGCGACTTTGCCGCGCTGCTCCGTCGCGGCGTGACGGTAGCGCGCGCATCGCTCGAGCGGACGACGTTCCAGCTCGAGGCGTTGCGCAAGGCCAACGTCGTGGATGCCGGGGCGCAGGGCTTCGTCGAGCTGATCGAGGGCATGACGGACTACATCGCGAGCGGCTCCGAGGACGATCCCGCCGTCGCGGTGCCCGAGCTCGCGGAGTCCGAGCTCGCCGAAACCACCGCCGGCGAGACCGAAGATCTCGCCCACCGCTACTGCACCGAGTGCGTGGTGACGGCCGAGCGCGTGGACCGTCGCCACCTGCGCGAGCAGCTGTCGACGCTCGGCAGCAGCCTCGTGGTCGCCGGCCTGCACAACAAGGTGCGCGTGCACATTCACGTCAACGACCCGGCCGAGGTGTTCCGCGTCGCGGCGTGCTTCGGCACGGTCAGCGGCGAAAAGGCCGACGACATGCAGCGGCAGCAGCACAGCGCGCACGCCGCCGGCCGCAAGGTCGCGATCGTCACGGATTCGGCCGCCGACATCCCGGACGACGAGCTCGACCGGCTCGACATCAGCATGGTGCCGATACGCGTGCAGTTCGGGGATCGCAGCTACCTCGACAAGGTGGGCATCACGGCCGAGGAGTTCTTCGCCGAGATCGCGCGCAACCCGGCGCATCCGAAGACCTCGCAGCCGCCGCCGGGCGATTTCCGGCGCCAGTTCGAGTTCCTCGCCACGCACTTCGAGTCGGTGGTGTCCGTCAACCTGTCACGGCGCGTGAGCGGCACCTGCGGTGCCGCCGAAGCGGCGGCCGCGCGCGTGAGCACGCACGGCAAGGTGACCGTCATCGACAGCCTGAACGCATCGCTCGGCCAGGGCCTCGTTGCCATGTACGCTGCCGAGTGCGCGTTGGCCGGCTACGACGCGGCGCGCGTGATCGAGGCGACGCGTGCGATCGTGCCGAAGACCCGGACGTTCGGACTGGTCGGCTCGCTCGAGTACGCGGTGCGCGGCGGCCGCGTGCCGCGCTGGGTGAAGAACACTGCCGACCGGCTGCGCCTGATGCCTGTGCTTCACGCAACGCGCGACGGTCGCGTGACCGCGGGTGGCGTACTGTTCGGTCGCGAGCGGCTGAAGGAGAAGTTCGCGCGCTTCGTCCGCCGCCGCATCCGCGGCGATGTGCCGTATCGCCTGCTGGTCGGCCACGCCAATTGCGAGACGGACGGCCAGTGGCTGCTCGACGCACTCGCTGCCGACAACGCGGTTTACCGCCGTCTGCTGCCCTGCGGCACGGCTTTCGGCGTGCACGGCGGCCCCGGCCTGCTCGTGGTCGCCTTCCAGGAATACGAAGCCCCGCGATGAAGATCGAGACGCTCGCCATTCACGCCGGCCGCGAGCCGATCCATCTCGCGACCACGTTCGAGCGCGGCGCGGACGGCACCTATCCGCACGGGTATTTCTATTCACGCAGCGGTAACCCGAATCGCAGTGCGTTGGAGCGAGCCGTCGCGGCCCTGGAAGGCGGGCGCGAGGCGGTGGCGTTCGCTTCGGGCTCCGCGGCCACGCTGGCGGTCTTCACGCTGGCCGCAGCTGGCGGGCGGGTGGTGTGCTCCTCCGATTGCTACCACGGCACGGCCAAGCAGCTGCGCGAGATCCTGCCGCGCTGGGGCGGCACCGCCGAGTTTGTCGACACGACCGACCTCGACGGGGTGCGCCGCGCGCTCGAACCGGGTGCCACGCTGCTCTGGGTCGAGACGCCGTCGAACCCGCTGCTGCGAGTGAGCGATCTCGCCGCGCTCGCAGGGCTCGCGCACGAGCGAGGCGCCTTGCTCGGCTGCGACAATACGTTCGCGAGCCCGGTGCTGCAGCAACCCTTCGCGCTCGGCGCCGACCTCGTGATGCACAGCACCACCAAGTACCTCGGCGGCCACAGCGACGTGCTCGGCGGCATCGTGGTGGTGCGCGAGGCCTCCGCCGAACTCGAGGGGCTGCGCCATTTCCAGGGCACAGGGGGCGGCGTGCCGTCGCCGTTCGACTGCTGGCTGCTGCTGCGCAGCCTGCCGACGCTGCCGCTGCGGGTGCGCCAGCAGTCGGCGAACGCGCTGGCGGTGGCGAGGTTCCTTGCGGCCGACCGGCGCGTGGAGCGCGTGCACTACCCCGGGCTCGAGCAGCATCCGGGGCATGCCCTCGCTGCCCGACAGATGCGGGGAGGCTTCGGCGCGGTCGTGTCGTTCCAGGTGCCGGGCGGTGCGCCTGAAGCGCTGGCCGTGACGAGCCGTGTCCGGCTGTTCACCCGGGCAACCAGCCTCGGTGGGATCGAGAGCCTGATCGAGCACCGCGCCTCGATGGAAGGCCCGCTGTCGCAGACGCCACCGAACCTGATCCGGGTGTCGGTCGGCCTCGAGAACGTCGACGACCTGATCGCGGACCTCAGCCGGGCGCTCGCGGCCTAGAAGACCTCAGTCTGCGGCGCAAGCCTGCCGTGCCGCGCCGCTCTTGAGTGCGGCGACGCACGCGGCCGCATCCTTGGGCGTCTCCACCGGCCGGCCCTTCTCGATCCACGCCGGCATGTCACCCTCGAGGTGCTTGAGGCGCGTGTAACCGTTCGCGGCCAGCACCTCCGCCGCCATGCCCGCGCGCCGGCCGCTGCGGCAGTACAGCACGACGTCCTTGTCCTTCGGCACCTCGGCGAGTCGTGCGGCGACCTGGTCGTACGGGATGTTGACCGCGCCCGGCACGTGGCCAGTGACGAACTCCTCCGGGGCCCGCACGTCGAGAACGAATGGTGCCTTCTCGCCCGACTCGGGCAGCGCGAGGTAGGCCTCCTGCGACAGCGGTGCGAGTTCGCCGTTGGCGAACGCTGCGAACGAAACCGCGACGGCGGCGACCAGGCCCAGTGCCAGTGTGCGGGTATCCATGGGATCCTCCTGAGGTATCAGGCGCGGC
>JAGVUU010000079.1 GCA_019136105.1 Gammaproteobacteria bacterium | reverse complement strand
AGCGGCGACTGCGGTCGTCGATCTCGGCGGCCGGCGCGTGTTGCCTGGGCTCATCGACACACATTGGCACCTGCCTGCGCGACGCAGCGCACGGCTCGACAACGCCGGCTCCGTCGAAGTGATCCAGCAGCGCCTGGTCGAATACGCGAAGGGGCTGCCGGCCGGCAGCTGGGTGGTCGGTCGCGGCTGGATGCCCACCGACTTCCCAAACCGCACGGCGCACAAGCGTTACCTCGACGCTGTGTTCCCGGACCGGCCCGTGGTCATTCGCGACCGGGACGGGCACCAGGCCCTCGCCAACTCGCGCGCGCTTGCGCTGGCCGGCGTCACGCGCGACACGGTGGATCCGGCCGACGGCCGCATTGAGCGCGAGCCCGACGGGAGCCCAACGGGACTGCTGAAGGAAGGCGCCGCCGGCCTCGTGAGCGGCCTGCTGCCGGCGCTCAGCGCGGACGACACCTACCAGCTCCTGCTCGAAGAACTCGCGGCGGCCGCCTCGTTCGGCCTCACGTCGCTCACCGACGCGACCGACGTCGGCCTCACCGACAACGAGCGCTCGGCGGTGGAGCGCGCGCGCGCGGAGGGCCGGCTGACCGTCAACTATCGCGCAGCGCTGCCTTTCGAAACGAACGTCACGCCCGAGCGGCTGGCCGGCTTCGTCCGGTTGCGCGATGCGACCCGCGGCGAGTTGCTCTCCTACGGCTTCGCCAAGGGCATGATCGACGGCACCGTCGATGCGAAGACCGCGTTCATGCTCGAGCCGTACGTCGGCGGCGGCAACGGCACGCCGTTCGTCTCGCAGGAAGACCTGAACCGCACGGTAGCAACCTACGACCGTGCCGGCCTGCAAGTGGGTCTGCACGCCATCGGCGATGGCGCGATCCGCATGGCGCTCGACGCGTACGAGCACGCAGCGAAGGTCAACGGCCGGCGCGACAGCCGCCATCGCGTCGAGCACGTCGAAGTGCCCGCGGCCGCCGACCTGCCCCGCTTTGCGCAGCTCGGCGTGGTCGCCGCCACGCAGGCGATCTTCGCCACGCCCGACACTTCGACGCTCGAGAATTACGCGCCGCTGGTCGGCCCTGAGCGCGCGGCGCGGGCACAGCCGTTCAAGCAGTTCGACGACGCTGGCGCGATGCAGTCGTTCGGCAGCGACTACCCCGTGTACCCGATGGATCCGCTGCTCGGCATCTACACCGCCGTGACGCGCCAGACCCGCGACGGCAAGCCCGAGGGCGGCTGGCATCCGCAGAACCGCATCAGCCTCGAGTCGGCATTGCTGCACTACACGCGTGACGGCGCCCACGCGAGTTTCGAGGAGACTCGCACCGGCACGATCAGCGCCGGCAAGTTCGCCGACTTCGTGGTGTTGTCGCGCGACATATTCGACGGACCGCCACAACAGTTGCTCGACACGAAAGTGCTGCTCACGGTGCTGCGCGGCCGCGAGACCTGGCGCGCGCCCGAGTTCGCCAAGCGCTAAGCGAGAGCGGGCGCCGCGCGCAGGCGCTCCGAGAGGAAGTCGATCAGCACGCGCACGCGGTACGGCATGTGGCGCGTGCCGGGCAGCAGCGCATAGACGCCGAGCTCCGCCGGCGCGAACGCCTGGAGCACCTGCTCGAGCCGTCCATCCTCGAGGTACGGCCCGGCGATGAAGTCGGGCTGCAGCGTGATGCCGAGACCCCGTGCCGCCGCGTCCGCGAGCATGTCGCCGTTGTTGGCGCTGAACCGGCTGCGCACGTAGACGCTCTCGGCGCGCTCGCCGACGCCGTACGTCCAGGTGCTCGGGTTGGGATCGCCCGTGTATGCCAGGCACTCGTGGCCGGCGAGGTCCGCGGGCCGCAGGGGCCGGCCGTGGCGCGCCAGATAGGCGGGAGACGCGACGGTCACCAGCGTGCACGAACCGAGCTTGCGCACCACGTCGCCCGGCCCGAGCCGTGAGGTGATGCGGATGGAGAGGTCGAAGCCTTCCTCCACGAGATCCACGCGCCGGTCGGTGTAGTCCATCTCGAGGCTCACCTGCGGGTGCTCTTCGGCGAACTCGAGCAGCAGCGGTGCAAGCCGCTTCAGCCCGAAGCTGAGCGGCAGGCCGACGCGGATGTTGCCGCGGGCCACCGCCCGGTCCTCGGCCACGTCGGTTTCGGCGGCCTCCACCAGGTTGAGGATGACTCGGCACTTCTCGAGGTAAGCGGTGCCCGCCGAGGTCAGCGACAGCCGCCGGGTGCTGCGCACCATCAGCTTGGCTCCGAGGTGCGCCTCGAGAGCCGCCACTTGGCGGGTCACGACCGACCGGGCGACCCCGAGTTGCTGGGCCACGGCCGAGAAACTGCCGAGCTCCGCAGCCCGAACGAAGATACGCATGGAGTCCAGACGGTCCATTGTTGCTCCTTGAGCAACAGAGCTTTGCGGATTGTCGGCTATTTCAGCTACAGCAACCAGCCTACGCTGCACCCATGCTCCGAGGTGCCCAAATGACCGCTGTCCCTCAACCCGCCCTGTTCGTTCCGCATGGAGCGCCCACGTTCGCGCTTCGACCCGGTGCGGCCGGGGCGGCGCTGGCCGGGATCGCCACGCGCCTGGCGCGACCGAGGGCGATCGTCGTCGTGAGCGCGCACTGGGAAACCGGCGTGCCGACCGTCGGCCTCGCGACACGCCTGGACACCATCCACGACTTCAGCGGCTTTCCGGCCGAGCTGTACCAGATGCGCTATCCCGCCACCGGCTGCCCGGAGGCGGCGCGCGAAGTGGCACAGGCGATTGCCGCTGCGGACCTGCCCGTCGATTTCGACGCACGCCGCGGTCTCGACCACGGCGCCTGGGTGCCGCTCAGGCTGATGTTCCCGGAGGCCGACGTGCCGGTCGTCCCGTTGTCGATCCAGCCGGACCGCGGCCCAGCCCACGCGCTGCGTGTCGGCCGTGCGCTGGCACCGCTGCGTGAACGCGGCATCCTCGTGATCGCCTCCGGCAACCTCACTCATAACCTGCGCGACTACTTCGTCGCCGCACAGACTGGCGGCCATACGCCGGCCTATGTGCGCGAGTTCGCCGACTGGGCGTGGGATCGGCTCGAGGCCCGCGACGTGGACGCACTGCTCGACTACCGGCGCGCGATGCCGTCCGCTGCACGCGCGCATCCGACCGAGGAACACCTGTTGCCGCTGTACGTCGCACTCGGCGCCGGTGGCGACGAGTTCACGGCTGAGCGTTTCCACGCGGGCATCGGCGATTACGTACTCGCGATGGACGCGTTCTCGTTCGCGAGCCGTCAAGGAGCCCCGGCATGAACGAGCGTTACACGCGCACCGCGCAGGCGCTGCACTGGCTGATGGCGGCACTGCTCGTCGGCCTGGTGTCGCTCGGCCTCTACATGCACGAGTTGCCGCTCTCGCCGCGCAAGCTGCAGCTCTACTCGTATCACAAGTGGGCCGGCGTCACGGCATTCGTGCTGGTGCTGGCGCGCCTGGCGTGGCGAGCCACGCACCGCCCGCCGCCACTGCCGTCCAGCACGCCCGCCGCGATTCGCGTCGCGGCCAGCGCGGGACACGTCCTGCTCTACGCGCTGATGGTCGCGATTCCGCTCTCCGGGTGGTTGATGAGCTCGGCCAAGGGCTTCCAGACCGTGTGGTTCGGCGTGCTGCCGATTCCCGACCTGGTCGGCAAGGACGCGGCGCTCGGCGAGACGCTGCGTGCGGTACACGAGTACCTCAACCTCACGCTGATCGTCGTCGCCATCGGCCACGTGGCCGCTGCCCTGAAGCACCACTTCGTCGACCGGGACGGCCTGCTGTTCCGCATGTGGCCCGGTCGCAACGGCACCTCTTCAATGGAGCACCACTCATGAAGCGTCTCCTGACCGCGCTCGCAATCACCGCGGCCCTCGCGACCTCAGCACATGCGACGGTCTATACGCAGGTGCAGCCCGACAAGAGCAGCATCGAGTTCAGCTACTCGCAGATGGGCGTGCCCATGGACGGCCGCTTCCGCAAGTTCTCGAGCCAGTTGAACTTCGACCCCGCGCAGCCGGCTGCAGCCAAGGTCGCGATCGACGTCGACCTTGCCAGCATCGACACCGGCACGCCGGAGCTCGATACCGAGGCCGCGAGCAAGGACTGGTTCAATCTCAAGTCGTTCCCGACGGCGCGCTTCGTCGCGACGGGCGTCAAGCCGCTCGGCGGCAACCGCTATTCGGTCGCGGGCAAGCTGACCATCAAGGGACGCAGCAAGGACATGGTCGTACCCGCTACGTTCACGGCCCAGGGGAATACCGGCGTGTTCGCCGGCCAGT
>JAGVUU010000075.1 GCA_019136105.1 Gammaproteobacteria bacterium | reverse complement strand
ACGAGCACAGCGGGCCGTCCTCGGACACCGCGACCGTGTACTGGCCGGCCAACACAGGCGGCTACGCGCGGGGCCATTTCAAGTGCCTGCACGCGCACTGCGCGGACCGCACGACGGACGACTTCAGGCGCGAGATCGGCGCCGACGACAGCCTGGAGTTCGACGATCTCACCTCACCCCCGGCCGGGGGTGAGGAGCCGCAGTTCGACGACCTGACCCAGGAGGGCGAGAAGCCCAAGGAATCGAAGCCGCGCCGGTTCGTGGTGCAGAACCTGCTGGACTTCTCGGAAGCCCCGCCGATGCAGTGGCTGATCAAGGGCGCACTCCCGCGTGGCGAGCTCGCGGTCATCTACGGGGACTCGGGGTCCGGGAAATCCTTCTTTGCGTTCGACATGGCGGCCTCGATCGCGCGCGGGCGCAACTGGCGCGGCCGTCGCACAGCCCGGGGGCGTGTCGTGTACATCTGCGCCGAAGGGGCCGCCGGCGCGCGGGGGCGGGTGAAGGCGTACTGCATGGAGCACGGCATCGACTACGACGACTTGGACATCGGGGTGGTGGCGGACGCGCCAAACCTGCTGCGGGCGCCCGAGGTCAAAGATTTGATCGGCGCGGTGTCGGAGTGGGGCGGTACGGCCGGGGTCGACCTGGTGATCGTGGACACGCTCGCGCAGACCTGCCCCGGGGCGAACGAGAACAGCGGCGAGGACATGGGCCTGGCGCTGGGCCACTGCCGGGCGCTGTCCAAGCGCACAGGGGCCACGGTGATGCTGATCCACCACTCGGGCAAGGACAAGGCCAAGGGCGCCCGTGGGTGGTCCGGTCTGCGGGCCGCGGCGGACGTCGAGATCGAGGTCAGCTATGACGAGGCCAGCGGGGACCGCGAGGCCGTGGTCACGAAGATGAAGGACGGCGAGTCCGGAAACACGTTCCCGTTCCGGCTGCGCGTGGTCGGGGTGGACACCGACGAGGATGGCGACATGGTCACGTCGTGCGTGCTTGACCACGGCCCGGACAGGCTGCCGCGGCGGAAGAACCCGGCGCGCAAGCCCGGGGTGAGCGCGGGCGGCATCGAGAAGCTGGTGGCCGAGACTGCGCTCACCTTGGCCGCGCTCGACGGCACCGGGGCGGGCATACCGGTCGTGGGGCTGGTGGCCGAGGTGGTGGGGCGGTTGCCGTGGGATGAGGAGGGCGGGAAGCGCGACACGCGGAGGACGAAAGTGCTGCGCGCGATCGAGAATTTGCAGGCTGCAGAATTTTGCGAGTTGAGCGGCGGCAAGCTCTTTGTGGTCGGGGAGTTAGGCGCATGAAATTGCGAGTTTCACGACTGTCTGCTGTCTTTTTCTGGAAACTCGGCAATGTTTGTGAGTTTTTCTTTCACTGTCTTCGTCAAAAATCTTCCGAGAATTTGCACTAAGTAGTTGATTAATTTGGATATAAGGCTGCGACAGTTAGTCAGTTTTGTCGGACAAACACGGAAACAGTCAAGTAACTCTGAACACTAGGCGTACTGTCAGGAGTGATTTAGTGGACAAACACGGAAACAGTCGGGCGGTACTCAGCACTTGTAAAAAATTACGAGTTTGTCTAGGAGGACAGTCGTATAAAAGTCTTTTAAATCAAGGACTTACAAGGGCCCACTAAATGAGAATTGTTCTCGTAGGTCGACAGTCAAGTGACCGGCACATCTCGCGCAGGCGGAGCGGGGAAGACCCCCAGAGGGGTCTCCCGCTCTGCGGGTGCACGCGCGCGAGGCGCTCAGGTATGGAGGTGAGCACGAAATGACGCAAACGATTACGGATTCGGAGATTCGCGCACGGATCAGCCAGCTACCGCCGGGGAGGATTACGGACGCACGGGAGCGCCTGACGGTGTGGCAGATCGACCTCATGCGCGAACTGCACGAGGATTACGGCGTCGGTTACCGGCGCCTCTCGCGATTGTTCGGCGTGTGCAAGACGCACACCCGGCGCATCTGCCTCTACGAGCGATGACTTGACACGGACACGGCGACCTGTGCTACAGGTTGCCGCATGGACAAGGACATCATTCAAAACAAGCTGCTGGTCGCGCTGCAGGAGGTGCCCAACATCACCCGCGCGTGCCGCATCGTCAGCATCTCGCCCAGCACGGTGCGCGCCTGGCGCCGCGAAGACCCCGCCTTCGACCGGGCCGTGGCCGAGGCCATCGACGACGGCGTGGATGCGCTCGAGGCCGAGGTGCATCGGCGCGCCTTCGAGGGCTACGAGAAGCCCGTCGTGTTTCAGGGCCAGATCACCGACACGTACCGGGAATACTCGGACGGCCTTGCGCAGTTCCTCCTCAAGGCCCACCGGCCCGACAAATACCGTGAGCGCTCGGAGGTGCAGAGCTCGGGCGCGCAGACCATCACCATCGTGTCCGGCGTGCCGCGCAAGCCGGTGACCCCGGACGACCTCATATGAGCGGCGTGCTGGGCCTCTCGATTGACCTGGCGTACATCCCGCGGGACTGGCAGCGCCAATGCCACATGAACATGGCGCGCTTCACGGTGCTGGCCCTGCACCGCCGAGCCGGCAAAACCGAGCTCGCGCTGCGCGAGCTGCTCGAGAACGCGATGGTGTGCCGGCTCACGATGCCCACCTATTTCTACGTGGCGCCGTTCCTGAAGCAGGCAAAGACGATTGCCTGGGCGCGCCTGAAGCAGATCGTCGAGCCGCTGCGCGCCGCGGCCTTGGCGTCGATCAACGAGTCCGAGCTGACGGTCACGCTCACGTTCAACCAGGCAGTGATCCGCGTGTTCGGGGCGGACAACCCGGACGCGATGCGCGGCGTGCGCCTGGACGGCGTCGTGCTCGACGAGGTGGCGCAGATCAAGCCCGAGGTGTGGGACGAGATCCTGCAGCCGACGCTGTCGGACCGCATGGGCTGGGCGCTGTTCATCGGCACGCCGAAGGGCGTCAACCTGTTCAGCCAACTGTTCTACAAGGCGCTGGCCGGGGCGCCTGGCTGGACCGCAGCGAAATACACGGTGTACGACACCGAGGCGATCTCGGCCGACGAGGTGGCGCGTCTGCGCCAGGACATGACCGAGCAGGCTTTCGCGCGTGAATATCTGTGTGACTTCACCGCGGCCGGCGACGATCAGGTGCTGAGTCTGCTGGAGGCCGAGGACGCAGCGCGCCGCCACTATCGCGAGGAGGACTACAGCTACGCGCCGCGCATCATCGGCTGCGACCCGGCCAGGTTCGGCGGCGACCGGAGCGTGATCACACGGCGGCAGGGCCTGGTGCTCACCCGGCTCACCGCGCACCGCGGGCTGAACAACATGCAACTGGCCGACAAGCTGGCGCACGAGATCGACCTGTGGGAGGCGGACGCGACCTTCGTCGATGTGGGCGGCGGCGCCGGCGTGATCGACAGGTTGATCCAGCTCGGCCACACGGTGCACGAGGTGAACTTCGGCGCCGCGCCGGCGGACCCGCGGTTCCTGAACAAGCGAGCCGAGGTGTGGTTCAACATGGCGGACTGGGTCAGAGCTGGCGGCGCGATCCCGGACGACATGGAGCTCAAGCAGGAACTCGCCACGCCCACCTACAGCTACACGTCCAGCAACAAGATTCAGATCGAAAGCAAGGACGACATCAAGAAGCGGCTGCAGGGTGGTGCCAGCCCGGACAAGGCGGACAGCCTCGCGACCACGTTCGCGATGCCGGTGCAAAAACGCGACTTCAAGCGCGAGGTGTTCGAACACATGGGCGTGTCCGTATCGCGCACCGAGCGCGAATATGATCCGTTCGAGAACATCTAGGCCGGGAGGCTGGACATGGGAAGCGTATTCAAGGCGGTCGGCAAGGTGCTGGGCTTCAGCGCGCCGAAGGCACCGCAGATCGTGATGCCGAAAGCGCCGCCGGCCCAGCAACAGGCCCGCGCGGCGGACTACAACAGCGCGATGCGCCGCAACCAGAAGAACGCGATGGGCTCGACCACGCTCACCTCGCCCGGCGGCGCTGACCCGACGGCAGGCGCGCTCGGCCGCAACGTGCTGCTGGGCTCCTGATGCAACTCGACCAGAAACTGATTGACCAGATGATGGCGCGCCTCGGCGCGCTGGAAACGGAGCGCTCAACTTGGATCGAGCAGTTCCGCGACCTGTCGCGCCACTTCGCGCCGCGCTATGGCCGGTTTCTGGAGACGGACCGCAATCAGGGGCGCAAGGTCCACCAGTACATCAACGATGCCACGCCGGCTGTCGCCGCGCGCACGCTCGCCGCGGGGTTCCAAGGCGGCAGTACCTCGCCGGCCCGCCCGTGGTT
>JAGVUU010000289.1 GCA_019136105.1 Gammaproteobacteria bacterium | reverse complement strand
GCACCCGTCCCGCCGGACGGCGCGATTATCGGTAAAAAGCGACTGCGCTAGGACCTTGGTTAGCCGCTGGGGCCGGAATTCACCGAGGCCGAGTACGACACTCTGAAGGCATTCCTGCTCGCGCCCGGCGAGCCGCTCGAGCACTTTCTCGCGAACCCGGGGTACAGCTTGTTCTCACGGAGTCACGGAGGGTTCCACGTCTACTTCCTGATCAAGCTAGCAATTCACTTCACCAAGGTCCAGGAGGGAGCAGCCGGACCGGGAACGTCTGAGTAAGCCCAAAGGATTGGCCCGGTGGCCGGCCCCAACATGGCGGCTGAGTCGCTTTCAACGTCGCTAGATCCGGCACTTGGAAGTCCTTTTCCGCTCTGCATCGTGACCGAGAGGGACCAGGCGCATTGGCGGCGGTTCAGGATCGAAATGGCGACAGTGGCGCTCGCAATGTGGGGGTGCCGGCACGGCGTGCTCGAGACGCTCAAGTCAGAGCAGGAACAGCAGGCAGAGCGGAAATTGGTGACCGGGTAAGGTCGGCCAGAAGCGGTCCTACGCTGTTGTCGCCAATAGCGGTCGCTCGTGCGCGGCCTGAAGGCAATAGGTTTGCCACGATAGACGGATTCGGGCACTCTAGATAAATGTCTGCGTTCCTGAGCAGAGTCCGCGAACGAGGCCCACGATTGTGGGGCGTACGGCTATTGCTCGGCGTTTCGCTGCTTGGCCTGCTCCTGGCCGGGGTCTGGCAGGGTGAGATCCACTCACACGCTGACGGCAGCGCCGCTCATTCGCACGCTCACGATACGACCGAGACCGATCAGCAGTCCGGCGGTTCGGCCCCGGAGCCGCTGCATATCCATGACGCAGCGGTCACGGTTGTCATGGTAGGGCCCCCGGCTGTTGGCACCGGGCTGCCGAGCGCGTCCGCGACCTGGATGCCTGATGATCCAACGGTCCACACGCCGCCGACCTCTTTCAACACACCGCACCGACCTCCTATCGCCTGACCCTCGCTGAATTTGCCCACCGTTGGCACGGCGGGCGTTCGCGTTTGTTCAGTCGATGGAGGTGTCAGCGTGTTTCTGCGATCTGTCTGGTCCTTGGCCTTGGCCGGGGCGTTTGCATCGTCACCAGCGGTGGCCGATGCCTTGTCATTGACGATGAACGAGGCGGTCGACCGTGCCGTGGCCGGCAGTCCCGCCTTGGGTGCTGAGCGGGCCGCCATCACCGCCGCAGAACAACAGGCGCTACTTGATGGCCTTGCACCACCGATGACGGTTGGTGGGGAGATGGAAAATTTCGCCGGCACCGGCGAACTCAGCGGGTTCGATGACGCCGAGTTCACCCTGCGTGTCGGGAAGACCTTCGAGCTCGGTGACAAGCGTGAAGCCCGGCGGGCCCTCGGAGCCTCCAAGGTCGCCTTGCAGGGCAACGAGCTCGAACGTCGACGACTCGACGTCGTCACCCGGGCGAAGCATCGGTTCCTTGACGTTTTGGCCCGGCAGGCACGCCTCAGCCTGGCCGAGCAGGAGTCCGCACTCGCACGCGAAACCCTGGAAGCGGTCGCCTACCGGGTCAAGCGGGGTGCCAGCCCGGAGGCGGACCTGCCGCTGGCCGAACTCGCCGTCGCCCGCGCGGAGCTGGAGCAGGAGGATGCCGGCCACGAGCTGGAGAGCGCCCGCGTTGCTCTCTCGGTACTCTGGGGTGAACGATCCCCGTCCTTTACCCGTGCCGCGGGTTCAGTGGACACCGTTCCGGACGTGCCGGCGTTCGAGACTCTCAGGCAACGCCTGGAAACGAACCCGGACCAGCAACTGTTCGCGCTCGAAGCGGCGCGGCTCGATGCGCAGCGGCGCTCCGCTGAGGCGAGCCGCAAACCGGACCTGTCCGGCACCTTCGGCGTGCGCCGTCTCGAGGCATTCGACGACCAGGCGCTCGTCATGTCGATTGCGATGCCGATCGGTCTTGGCCAACGCTCGGATCTGGCGCTCTCGCGCGGCCGCGCGGAGCTGGAGAGCCTGGAGGAACGACGCAAGGCGGTCGAGCTCGAGCGTTACCAGGAATTGTTTGCGAGGTATCAGGAACTCCGGCTCGCGCGTCACGAACTCGAGACTTTGCGCGACCGGATGATTCCCGCCGCAGAACGTGCGCTCGCGCTGGCTCGGCGCGGCTACGACGAAGCACGCTATTCGTTCCTGCAGGTCGCGGCCGCCCGCAACGTGCTGCATTCGCTGCAGAAGGACCGCATCGCCGCGGCCACCCGCTATCACCGCCTGCTGGCCGACATCGAGCGAGCCACGGCCGTCTCCGGAGTCACCACCCCATGAACGCACGATTCATTCCATTGCTGATCTCCGCCGCCTTGCTGCTCGGTGCGTGCGGTACCAATGAAAGCGATCCCGCAGGCGAGCCGGAAGGCAATCACGGTGCTGCGGCCGCCGACTTCGAGCGTGGGCCGCATCGCGGCCGCCTGCTGCGCGATGGCGACTTCGCCCTCGAAGTCACCATCTTCGAGACGGGCGTCCCGCCGCAGTTTCACCTCTATGCGTATCGCAATGACGAGGCGCTGCCGGCGCAGGACGTCAGCGCGACGATCGAGTTGTCGCGCCTTGGCGGCAAGGTGGATCGCTTCGAGTTCACGCCCGATGGCGATCACCTGGTTGGCAGCGGTACGGTGGTCGAGCCGCACTCATTCGACGTGACCGTGACGGCGCGTCACGGTGACCGCGATCACCGCTGGACCTATCAATCCTACGAGGGCCGCACCCGCATGCCCGCCGCCGTCGCCGAGGCGGCGGGCGTGACGATCGAGACCGCCGGTCCGGCGGTGATTCGCAACAACACGCGGTTGATGGGGCGTGTCGTGCTGAATGGTGATCGCTTTGCCGAAGTAAAGGCCCGCTTTCCCGGACCCGTGCAGTCGGTGCACGTGAAACTTGGCGACACGGTCCGCTCAGGGCAGGCCCTGGCCGTGGTCGAGAACCGCGACAGCCTGCGCAGCTACACCGTGACCGCGCCGATCAGCGGCGTCGTGCTGGCGCGGCACACGAATGTCGGCGACGTCGCGGGTGACGGGCCGCTCTTCGAGATCGCCGACCTGTCGGAACTCTGGCTCGAGTTGCACGCGTTCGGGGACGACGCTGCGCGACTGCGCAGTGGACAGAGGGTGCGGCTCGAGGCCGCAGCGGGCGGCAAAGTGGTCGAAACGACGCTGCAGCGCGTACTCCCGCTGGCCAGCGCGACCAGCCAGACCGTCATTGCCCGTGCACTGCTGCCCAATGCCCAGGGGGAGTGGCGCCCTGGCATGGCGGTGAGTGCGGAGGTGACGCTGGCGGAGCGTCAGGTCCCTCTGGCCGTCAAGACGGCGGGGTTGCAGCGCTTCCGCGATTTCACCGTGGTCTTTGCGCAGGTCGGTGACACCTACGAGGTGCGGATGCTGGAACTCGGTGAGCGCGACGGCGAATGGGTGGAGGTGCTCGGCGGCATCGATCCGGGAACACCCTATGTGGTCGAGCAGAGCTTCCTGATCAAGGCCGACATCGACAAGTCCGGCGCCAGCCACGACCACTGAGGGCGCCATCACCATGCTCGAAAGAATCATCCGATACGCCATCACGCAACGCTGGCTGGTGCTGGTGCTCGCCCTGGCGCTCGCCGGACTCGGCATCTGGAACTACGCGCGCTTGCCCATCGACGCGACGCCCGACATCACCAATGTCCAGGTGCAGATCAACACCGAGGCGCCGGGCTACTCGCCGCTCGAGGCCGAGCAGCGCCTGACCTTCCCGATCGAAACCGCGCTGGCCGGACTGGCCCGTCTCGACTACACACGCTCGATCTCGCGCTACGGGCTGTCCCAGGTGACCGTCGTCTTCGAGGACGGCACCGACATCTACTTCGCCCGTCAGCAGGTCGCGGAGCGCCTGCAGCAGGCCAAGGGCCAGTTGCCGCCCGGCAGCGAACCGGTACTGGGCCCGGTTGCCACCGGCCTCGGCGAGATCTTCATGTACACAGTGGAATCCCAGCCGGGAGCGGTTGGCCCGGATGGCCAACCGTGGTCGCCGACCGACCTGCGCACACTGCAGGACTGGGTCGTGCGCCCGCAACTGCGTCACCTCGAGGGTGTCACTGAAGTCAACACCGTCGGCGGCCACGTTCGACAGATCCATGTCACCCCGGATCCTACGCGACTGGCCGCGTACGGCGTGGGGTTGCGCGACCTGATGGAGGCCATCGCACGCAGCAATGCCAACGCCGGAGCGGGCTACATCGAACGCAGCGGCGAACAGTACCTGATCCGCGTGCCCGGCCAGGTCGGTGCGCCCGAGGA
>JAGVUU010000249.1 GCA_019136105.1 Gammaproteobacteria bacterium | reverse complement strand
CGTCGATCTCCGACGCGATCAAGGACTGCCTGCGCTGCGGCAAGTGCAAGCCCGTGTGCTCGACGCACGTGCCGCGCGCCAACCTGCTCTACTCGCCGCGCAACAAGATCCTCGCCACCTCGCTGCTGATCGAGGCGTTCCTCTACGAGGAACAGACCCGGCGCGGCGTGTCGATCCAGCACTGGGACGCGTTCGGCGACGTCGGCGATCACTGCACGGTGTGCCACCGCTGCGAGACGCCCTGCCCCGTCGACATCGACTTCGGCGACGTCTCGATGGCGATGCGCGACCTGCTGCGGCGCATGGGCAGGCAGCGCTTCAACCCCGGCAAGGCGGCATCGATGTTCTTCCTGAACACGACGCACCCCGAGACGATCAAGTTCACGCGCAAGGTGATGATCGACTGGGGGTACAAGGCGCAGCGGCTCGGCCACCGCGCGCTGCACGTGCTCGGCGAGGCGCAGGCGAAACGCCCGCCCGCCACCACGGGCGGGCGGCCGCCGGTTCGCGAGCAGGTGATCCACTTCGTCAACAAGAAGATGCCGGGCGGCCTGCCGAAGCGCACGGCGCGCGCGCTGCTCGACATCGAGGACCGCAACTACGTCCCGGTCATCCGCGACCCGGCGCGCACGTCGAGCGATTCCGAGGCGGTGTTTTACTTCCCGGGCTGCGGCTCGGAGCGGCTCTTTTCACAGGTGGGACTCGCCACGCAAGCGATGCTGTGGCACGCGGGCGTGCAGACCGTGCTGCCGCCCGGATACATCTGCTGCGGCTATCCGCAGCGCGGGTCGGGGCAGTTCGACCAGGCGGCGCGGATGATCACCGACAATCGCGTGCTGTTCCACCGCGTCGCGAACACGCTCAATTACCTCGACATCCGCACCGTGGTGGTGAGTTGCGGCACCTGCTTCGACCAGCTGCAGGACTACCGCTTCGAGGAGATCTTCCCCGGCAGCCGCATCCTGGACATCCACGAGTTCCTGCTCGAGAAGGGGATGAAGCTCGACGGCGTCACCGGCACGCGCTACATGTACCACGACCCGTGCCACTCGCCGATGAAGTCGCACGATCCACTTGCGGTCGTGAACACGCTGATGAACGCGGACGCCAACGGGCGCATCGCCAAGAACGACCGCTGCTGCGGCGAGTCCGGCACGTTCGCGATATCGCGTCCCGACATCGCAACGCAGGTGCGCTTCCGCAAGCAGCAGGAGATGGAGAAGGGAGCGGCGCGACTTCGCGCCGACGGATTCAGGGGCGAGGTGAAGATCCTCACGTCCTGCCCGTCGTGCCTGCAGGGGCTGAAGCGCCACGACGACGACTCAGCCACCGACGCCGACTACATCGTCGTCGAGATGGCGCGGCACCTGCTCGGCGAGGACTGGATGGCCGACTACGTGCGCCACGCGAACTCGGGCGGCATCGAACGCGTGCTGGTCTAGACAACATGGCCCCCGCTGATCTGGCGGGGGCGGTCCGGGTAATGGAGTAAGTAGTCTGCCTCCTGCCTTATCGTGGGTTGCGCTGCGTGCAGCGCCGAGCCACATGCAGAGCGCCCGGGGGCGTCATCTGCAGGATTCACAGGAGGCAGACCGTGGACAACGATATCACTGCGTTCGTCGGTTTGGACGTTCACAAGGACTCCATTGCGATTGCGGTTGCGGAGCCCGGTCGTGCGGACCCGCGCTTCATGGGCACCACCGGCCCACAGCTGGCGGAGTTGCTGAGAGCCCTGTCGCGCCTCGGACCCGCGCAGCAGACACTTGTGGCCTACGAGGCCGGCCCCTGCGGCTACGGTCTCGTTCGTCAGTTGACGGCACGCGGCTATCGCTGCGAGGTTGCGGCGGTCGCCAAGATGCCGCGCCGGCCAGGCGAGCGGATCAAGACCGATCGACGTGACGCGTTGACGTTGGCGCGCTACCTGCGTGCCGGCGAGCTGACACCGGTGGCGGTGCCCGATACCTGCGACGAGGCAATGCGCGACCTCACGCGTGCCCGCGAGGACGCCGTGCGCGCCCGACTCAAGGCGCGCCAGCAACTCAAGGCCATGCTGCTGCGGCACGGTCACCGATATACCGGCAAGACGTCCTGGACGGCCGCCCACGAACGCTACCTCGGTGAGGTCCGCTTCGACCATCCCGCCCAGGACATTGCCTACGCCGAGTATCGCAGCGCCGTACGCGAGGCCCACGACCGCGTCGAGCGCATCACGGCCGCCTTGCGCGAGCAGGCCGCCGGCTGGCGATGGCAGCCGGCCCTCAACGCACTCATGACGCTGCGCGGCCTCGAGTTCGTCACCGCCGTCACGCTGCTCGCCGAACTCGGCGACCTCTCGCGATTCGCCCACCCGAAGCAACTGATGTCCTTCATCGGCCTCGTGCCGAGCGAGTACTCAACCGGTGAGTCGCGCGCCCAGGGCAAGATCACCAAGACCGGCAACGGCCATGTCCGCCGCATCCTGATCGAGTCCGCCTGGACCTATCGCTACCCGGCCCGCGTCAGCCGTGATCTCGTGGTGCGCCAGCAGCACCAGCCCAAGGTCGTACGCGACATCGCCTGGCGCGCCCAACTCAGGCTCTGCAGTCGCTACCGTCGCCTGCAGGCGCGCGGCGTCCACAGCAACAAGATCTGTGTCGCCATCGCCCGCGAGCTCACCGGCTTCATCTGGGACATCGCGCGACAGGTGCACCGCCCACATTGATCAACCGCCCCGACCGAAGGAGCCCGTCCAGCCAGACCAGACCCCATTGCGATCACGATCGATCGGCAACGCGACGCGCGACACGATGAGGGGAACCCTCGACGGTTCTAAGTGGGCATCGATACGATGATCCCCGACTCTAGATCGAGGCAGCCCCGCGACGAATCGATGACATGCGGTAACCAACCCGCGGATATCAGAGTGATCCATCGTCGCCAAGATCTCGCGCGTCGCGTTCCCGATCGGCCGTGACTCAGCCCAGATCGCTATTTCGACGGAAGCCCTGGCGGCCGCCGCAGGGAACTTCGCACTTGTTGACAGGCGGGGGCCATATCAGAACCGGACCGTCAGGCCGAGCAGCGCTTCCGCCTGGAAGAACGTGCTGCCGGACGAACGCACGAGGCAGCCACCACCCTGGCTGTCGCTCTTGCAGAAGATCGACGTGTCCGACTCGAGGAGCGTCAGGTAACCGCGCACGCCAAGGGTTGCCGCCACGTTGTCGTTGAACGGCAGGCGCAGTCCGCCACCGAGGCTGCCGGAGAACTTCGTGTCGGAGCCGTACCCCTGGTCCGCGCTGTAGCGCGTGGCGCCGATCGTGAGCGACAGGTACGGCACGGGCCACTGGTCGGCAGGAAAGAACGCGGTGCCGCCGAACTGGAAATACTCGGTGGTCACGTCCACACCCGCGATCGCCGGATCCCGGCTGTCGAGGTTCGTGGTCTGCGTCGAGTACAGGAACTCGTAGAACGCATCCGGCGTGGCGTAGATGCCGACGTCGATGCCCCAAGCGCTGCTGTCCTCGACGTCCACGCTCTGGGTCCCCGTGCCGTCGGAGCGCTCGACGTCGAAACTGCCGCTCATGCGGTAACCGACGAACGGCGTGATCTCCGCACGCACGTCCGCGCGGGCCGTTGGCACAGCGGGGAACAGCAGGACGAGGGTGAAGGCAGCGAGGGCAGCACGCATCAGGGTCATGGGGATACTCCGTTTGCCGCGATTCTATCCGACCGCTGCACAGGCCGAGGCGTCCAATGGCCCCCGGGCGCTGCTAAACTGTGTCCTGGATCAACCGGCAGACAGGGCAGCCATGAGCGAACTCAAGCAGACGGTGCACAACCTCCATGAGGAACTCGCCAGGGCACAGCAACTCGGGCCGGAAGATCGCGCCCTGCTCGAGGCGGCGCTCGCGGACATCCGCCGCGCGCTGGAG
Source organism: Gammaproteobacteria bacterium (assembly GCA_019136105.1). GTDB lineage: Bacteria > Pseudomonadota > Gammaproteobacteria > Steroidobacterales > Steroidobacteraceae > RPQJ01. The sequence continues at coordinate 415 of JAGVUU010000249.1, read as the reverse complement.
AGCGCGCCGGCCGCCAAGGCTCCCGACGCGGAGGGCGACCGGCTCGAGGGCGCCGCCGTGCGCCTCGAGGCGGAGCACCCGGGCCTCGCCGGCGCGATCCGTTCGGTGCTGGACGCCCTCGCCAAGGCCGGCATCTGACCAGATCCTCACCAACGCACGTCACCTGACATCGAGCCCGCCACGATGACCGAAGCTGCCCATCCATTCGACGAAGCCTTCGGCAAGGCGGTCGACCTCGGCAACCAGATCGCCGACAACGACGATAAAGCCGACCTCTGGGACATCGCGGACGGCCTGCTGGCCGGCGCCGTGCAGTACTGGCTGTACACGCGGCAACCCTGCGGCGACCCACGCTGTGAAGAATGCCTGCCCATCAGCACCGCCGAGGCGCGCACGGCTGAACTGAAGCGACTGA
>JAGVUU010000087.1 GCA_019136105.1 Gammaproteobacteria bacterium | reverse complement strand
TACAGCGACGCGCACTTCCATCTGACGAACTACGTGCAGGAAGGCACGGACCTCAAAGACTATCTGAAGATGATGGACGGCGTCGTCAAGCGCTCCGCCGTCTTCGGCTTGCCGCTGCAGCAGATGTGGCAGTACGGAAACACGGGTGACTTCGCACCGTATTACTACCTGCAGACCGATGCGCCGCTGTACTACTACTCGTTCACCGACGCGCACATCGCGATGGCGTACCGGTCGCTCACGCCGGAGCAGCAGCAGCGCCTCGACCCGATGATCACGGGATTCAACCCGGCGGACATGTACGCGGCGGACCATATCCGGCGCGTGTTGCTGACATTCCCCGGAGTTTTTTCGGGCATCGGCGAGTTCTCGATCCACAAGGAATTCGTCTCATCCAAGATCGCGGGCGGCCCGGCGATGCTCGGCGATCCGGCGCTGGACCGCATCCTCGACTTTGCGCGCGAGACCGGCCTGCTGGTCATCCTGCACAACGACATCGACATGCCGTTCCCGCAGGAGGGCCAGGAGCCCTACGTTCTCAAGCAGATGAAGGAGCTGCTGCTGCGACACCCGGATACGCCGATCATCTGGGCACACATCGGGCTCGGCCGCATCGTCCGGCCACTCGAGGGACAGGCCGACATCATCGACCGTGCGCTGGCCAACCCCGACCTGAGGCACCTCTACATCGACATTTCCTGGGACGAGACGGCGAAGTACATCACGAGCAGCCCTGAGGCGGTGCAGCGCATGGCCGCGCTGATCAACAAGTACCCGGATCGCTTCCTGTTCGGATCGGACGTCGTCGCGCCCACGAGCATCGACGCGCCGATGGCGGTGTACAAGGCCTACGAACCGCTCTGGCAGCAGCTGACGCCCGAAGCGAGGCAAGCAGTGCTGTTCGGCAATTACGAGCGCTTGTTCGACGCGGCGCGCGTGAAGGTGCGTGCCTGGGAGAAAGCAAACGTCGGCAAGCCTCGACCGCCCACGCTGCCGACTCCTGCGTCGGGGTACAAGCCGCCGCAAGAGTAGGAGTCTCGTCGCGGCACCCCGCAGGAGCTGAACATGACCCCGCCGAACTTCGATTCGCGTCCGGACCTTGCCCGCACGACCCTGACGGTGCTGTTCATCGGCGCGCTGCTGGCCGGTTCGGTGTGGATTCTCGCGCCATTTATCGGGGCCCTCATCTGGGCGACGATGATCGTGGTGGCCACTTGGCCGATGCTGCTGCGTCTCCAGCGCGCGCTTGGCGGCCGGCGTGGACCCGCGGTCGCGGCGATGTCGCTCGGGCTGCTTGCAATCCTGATCGTGCCATTGGTCGTGGCCATCGGCGCAATCGCCGGGCAGGCCGACGCGCTCGTCGCGCTGGTGGAGCGGCTGCCGGACCTGACGCTGCCGACGGCTCCCTCCTGGCTGGACAAGCTCCCGCTCGTGGGCGATCGGCTGCAGGCTGCGTGGAACGAATTTGCAGGCACCGGCACGGCGGACCTGCTGGCACGGGCGCAGCCTTATGCGCGGGACGCCGCGTCCTGGCTCGCGCGGCAGGCGGGCGGCTTCGCCATCGTGATCCTGCATTTCGTCCTGATCGTGATCCTCACGGCAGTGCTCTACTCGGGTGGCGAATCGTGGGCCGCGTGGGTCCGGCGCTTCGGGCGCCGGCTGGCGGACGAGCAGGGTGAACGGATGGTGGTGCTGGCCGGCGGCGCAATCCGCGGTGTGGCCATGGGCGTGGTGGTGACGGCGCTCATCCAGACCGTGCTGAGCGGCGTCGGTCTCGCGATCGCCGGCGTACCCTTTGCGGGGGTGCTGACCGCGGTCATCCTGGTCCTGTGCATCGCACAAATCGGTCCGATCCTGGTCCTGCTCGGTGCCACCGCCTGGACCTACTACGCCGTCGGGCCGGCGTGGGGCACGTTCCTGCTGGTGTGGTCGCTGGTGGTCGGCCTGATGGACAACTTCGTCCGCCCGGTCCTGATCCGCCGCGGCGCCGATTTGCCGCTGCTGCTGATCTTCGCGGGCGTGATCGGTGGCCTCGTGGCCTTCGGCATCGTCGGCATTTTCGTCGGTCCAGTGGTCCTGGCGGTGACCTACACGCTGCTCGATGACTGGGTTGCCTCTCAGGCCCCGGGGCGCGAGACTGCGGCATCGGTGGCAACGGTCCCATAACGCACAGAATCGGGCGTACGAATCCACCCAGGCGAGGAACACGATGATCCAGCAAGCTTCCACCCGGTCGATCACGTCGCGGCTGCACGCGCTCGTGACGTCGCTCGCGGCACTGCTCGCGGCCTTGCCGGCGCAGGCGTCGTTCCTCTCGGGCGACGCGCTCGCAAAGGCGGCCAATGTGATCGCCCTCGTCGTGATCGTCGTGGTGCCGATCGTGGTCATCGTGGTGTTCTGGCTGGTGCACGTGCTGCCGGAAAAGATCGCGCACAAGAACCATCACCCTCAGACCAAGGCGATTCAGGTGTTGTGCCTGCTGTCGCTGGTGTTCGGCGGCATGCTCTGGCCGCTTGCCTGGCTGTGGGCCTACACGAAGCCCGTGATGTACAAGCTGGCGTACGGGCGTGACAAGAGCGACGACTACTACGCGCAGCTCGCCGCGCAGCAGGGCACGCAGGCCGGTGAATTGCGCGACGATGTGGCGAGACTCAGGGCCGACCTGGAGAAGCTCGTCGCACAGGGCGGGGCCCCGCAGGAGTTGACGCAGATCCGTGACCAGCTGGCGGCGCTCGAGCCGCGGCTGGCGGCCAAGGCGGAGGAGGCGCGCTGATGGAAATCCTCCTGCTCGGCATCTACAGCTTCTTCGTCTGGCTGATCTTCTTCAAGTTCAAGTGGCTGCCGTGGAACACGGTCAGCCAGGTGACGGTCGCCATCATTCCGATCGTCGCGCTCACCGTGCTCATCCTGATGCTGAACGTGGTCGCGCCGTCGTCGGCCGACGTGCGCGTGTTCAAGTACACCGTGCCGATCGTGTCGCAGGTGCGAGGCCGCGTGATCGAGGTGCCGGTCGAGGAGGGCAATCGGCTGGTGAAGAAGGGTGACGTGCTGTTCCGCGTGGACCCCACGCCGTACCAGCTCACCGTCAACAGCCTGAAGGCCCAGCTGGTCGGCGCCGAGGGGAGCAACGAACAGCTGCGCGAGCAGTTGAAGTCGGCGACGGGTGCGACGGCCGCACTGCGCACCCGCATCGATCTCGCGCGCAAGCGCGTGCAGCAGAACCGGGAGCTGGCCGAGACCGGGGCCGGCAACCGGTTCGACCTCGAGCAGGCCGAGACGAACCTGCGCGACCTCGAGGCGCAGCTCGCCACGTCGACCGCCAACGAGGCGCAGGTGCGCGCGCAACTGGCCGCCGTCGTGGACGGTGACATCGCCTCCGTCGCCAAGATCAAGGCCGACCTCGCCAACGCCGAGTGGGAACTCGAGCAGACCACGGTGTTGTCGCCTTGCGACTGCTACGTGATCAATCTGGCGCTGCGGCCCGGTGCGTTCGTCGCCGGCATGCCGTTCAACCCGGTGATGACGCTGGTCGAGGCTGACGGCCAAGTGGTCGCGCTCTACAACCAGAACGAGCTGTTCAACATCGCGCCGGGCAATTACGCCGAGTTCTCGCTCAAGACCAATCCGGGCCGGATCATCCGTGCCAAGGTGGATTCGATCATCTGGGCCCAGGGCATGGGCCAGATGCAACAGAGCGGCACGCTGCCGATGACGGGCGTGCTGGCCGCGCCGCCGAACCGCTTCGCCGTGAAGTTCGACATCGACGAGCGCGACCGCGAGGTGCTGATGGCCGCTGGCGCCGCCGGCCATGCCGCCGTCTACACCGAGCACGGCAAGATGATCCACATCATCCGCATGGTGATCCTGCGCGTCGGCGCCTACACGGATTACCTCGTGCTGAAGCTGCACTGACCAAATGGGCACCCGCATCACATCGCTGGCGGTCGCGGTGTTCGCCGTGCTGGCGGGCTGCGCGCTGGAGCCTGCGCCCAAGCCGGAGGACATCCGGCCGCAGGCGATGCCGAACCTCGCGGCCCCGGGGCAGTGGTCGACTGCGGACGCTGCCGCAGGTCCGGTCGCGGGTAGCTGGCTCGGCACCTTCGGCGACGAGCGCCTGCAGGCACTCGTCACGGAAGCCATGGCCTACAACCCCGACCTGCGCGTCGCCGCAACGCGAATCGAGGTGGCTTCCGAGTACGTGAACGTCGCCGACTCGATGCTGTACCCGCAAGTCAACCTGCTCGCCCGCGGCGGCGGGACGATGGGCGGCGACTCGACCGGCATCCAGGGCGTCGGGCTCTACGCCGACTGGGAACTCGACCTCTGGGGGCGCGTGCGCTCGCAACGCGCCGCCGCCGCGGCCAGTTACGAGTCCGTGGTCGCCGATACCGAGTACGCACGGCAATCCGTGGCCGCACTGGTCGCGAAGGCGTACTTCCTGGCCGTCGAGGCCAGCCTGCAACTGGGACTCGCCGAGAAAATGGTGGTTTCGGCCGGGCAGCTGGCCGCACTGACGGAGCAGCGGCAGCGCATCGGCAAGGGCGACGGTTACGACGTGGCCCTGGCGCGAGCCAACGCCGAGACGTTCCGGGATGCCGTCGAGCAGTTCAAGCTGGCGCGCGTGCAGTCACTGCGCGCACTCGAGGCGCTGGTCGGCCGCTATCCAGCGGCCGACGTCGAAGTGGCCACGCAGCTCGCGCAGGTTCCCGGTCCCGTGCCGGCGGGACTGCCGTCCGAACTGCTCGAGCGCCGGCCCGATGTCGTCGCGGCCGAGCGACGTGTCGCGGCGGCGTTCTACGGCGTGCAAGAAGCCAAGGCGGCGAGGCTGCCGCGCATCGCGCTCACCGGCAACGTCAGCGACATCTCGAGCGACCTGTTCGTGCTGCAGGACCGGGACAACCCGGTGTGGAGTGCGGGCGCCAGCCTGATGCTGCCGGTCTTCAACGCGGGCGCGCTGCAGAGCCAGGTGCGGATCCGCACGGCCGAGCAGAAGCAGGCGGTCGCCGAGTACGGCCGCATCGGCGCGCGCGCGTTCGGAGAGGTCGAGGACGCGCTGTCGGCTGAATTTGCCGCAGCGCGCCGCGAGTCCGTGCTCGGCCGTGCCGTCGCCGAGAACGAGAATGCGCTGAAGCTGGCCCAGGTCCGCTACGAAGTGGGTTCCGGCGACCTGCGTGGCGTGCAGCAGCAGCAACTCGCGGCCTATGGTTCGCAAACGGCCCTCGTGCGCGTGCAGGCCGAGCGGCTCGTCCAGCGCGTGAATCTGTATCTGGCTTTGGGGGGAGGGTTCGAGGCGGCGCCGGCGGCGGTGGCGCACGCAGAGGACTGAACGTGGGGAGCAGCGCAGTGTTGCATTGCCATCGGAATTGCGCGGCAGCGTCTCGAGTGATCGTTGCCGTCTTCATGCTGTGCACGGGGGCTTCGACCGTTCAGGCGGCCGACCCGCCGAGCATCCGCGTTCTCGCCACGGGCGGCACCATCGCCGGCGCGCAGGCAAGCGCGACCGGCTACGGATACAAGTCCGGCGCCTACGACGTCAACGTGCTGCTCAAGGCCGTGCCGAACCTCGACCAGCTCGCCGTGATCACGGGCGAGCAGGTCGCGAACATCGGCAGCCAGGACATGAGCGACGAGATCTGGCTCAAGCTCGCCAGGCGCGTCAATGCCGTGCTGGCCGAGCCCGGCACGGACGGCGTCCTGATCACCCATGGCACCGACACCCTCGAGGAAACCAGCTACTTCCTGTCGCTGGTCACCAAGAGCGACAAACCGGTGGTCTTGGTGGGTTCGATGCGGCCGGCTACGGCGACGAGCGCGGACGGCCCGGGCAACATCTACAACGGCGTGGCGGTGGCGACGAATCCCGGTGCGAAGGGCAAGGGCACGCTGGTGGTGCTCAACGACACCATCCACTACGCGCGCAACGTGGTGAAGACCGACACCACGAGCGTGCAGGCCTTCGAGAGCATCAATCGCGGACCGGCGGGCCGCGTCAACACCGGCAAGATCTTCTGGTTCGAGCCGATGGACAAGCAGCTCGGCGAGGCCAGCGAGTTTTCGGTCGACATGCTCGATCAGTTGCCGCGCGTGGACATCATCTACGCGCACGCCAACATGAGCGCAGACCTAATCGAGGCGGCAGTGAAGAACGGCGCGAAGGGCATCGTGGTGGCCGGTGTGGGCGACGGCAACGTGACCACGCCGGCGCTCGATGCGCTCGCGAAGGCGGCCAAGGGCGGCGTGGTGGTGGTGCGCAGCACCCGGCTACCGTCGGGCATCGTGCTGCGCAACAACGAAGTGAACGACGACGAGAAAGGATTCGTCGTCTCCGGCGAGTTGAATCCCGCCAAGTCGCGTGTGCTGCTGCAGCTCGCGCTGACGAAGACCAGCGATCCGGTCTTGATCCAGCGGATGTTCTACGAGTACTGAATGCCCTCAACGCCGCCGCGGCATCGGCCGCGGTGCCGGACGTGGCGTCGGCCGGCTGGTCGGACGGCTGGCGCTCGGAGGCCGCGACGGTGCCATCGCCGGCTTGGTCGAAGGTCCACCGACTTCGGCCGGCAGCGTGGTCGGCCGGTCGGGTCGACCACCGGGCCTCTCCGGGCGTTCGCCCGGCGGCACGACCACCACGGGCGGATACGGATCGTAGTAGCCGGGCCCGTAGTACGGACCGTAATAGCCGCCGTAACCGTAGCCGACGCTCACGCTGGTCGACACGCCACCGCCGCCGTACCCGTCACTGGTGCAGCCCGACGTCGCGAGCAGCGCCGCCAGCGCTGCGCATGCCAGTGCAGGCCGGGCAAGTCGCATCGGGTCACGCGTGCTCATGGACGATCCTCCGTGTCGAATTGAGCGACGCCGACCGGAGCGCCGGTCGGGTCCGCGATCACGGCGACCACCGCGCGACCGATGGCCACTGGCTCACGGAGCACCTTGCCGCCCGCGGCGAGGGCCTTCCCGGCGACGGCTTGCGCGTCGGCAACGCGGACGTAGGGCAGCCACACGGGCGTTGCGCGCTCGTCGTTCAGGCGCATCACGCCGGCGCGGGCGTAGTTGCCCGACACCAAGTGCGCCCCGCTGCGCGGGCCTTCCTGCTCGAGCGGCACCACGCGGTATCCCGCCACGGCGCTGTAGAACCGGGTGGCGCGCTCGACATCCCGCGTCCAGAGGTCGAGCCAGACCCACTCGTTGACGTCCCCGACGTAGTCCGCCGGATCACCGTGCTTCGAGCGGACCGCGCCGAACGGCACGCCTTCGGGATCCTGGAAGACGGCGGTCTCGCCGCGCTCCCCGAGCGACTTCGGTGCGACGACCACCTTGCCGCCGTTGGCCTCGACCGCGGCGGCGGCGGCTTCCACGTCCGGTACCGACACGAGCGTGATCCAGCGAGCCGACGGTACGTTGCCCTTCAACGCGCGCTGGTCGAACACCATGCCGCCGATCGGCAGGCCATTGGCGAGCACCAGCGTGTACGTATCGCGATCGTCCTCGCCACCGTAGGTCTCGAAGGTCCAGCCGAACACCTTGCCATAGAACTCGGCGGCGACGGCGACGTCGGACGTGACGAGGTCGCCCCAGACCCAGAGGCCAGGCGTGTACTGGTTCGTGGCAGGATCCACGATCGGCGGCCAGTAGCGGTCGGCCGGCTCTGCGGCGCCGGCCGGTGTCGCCAGCAGCGCGGCGAGGATCAGCGCCGCCACGCGGGCGGCTCTGCGGTCATCGAGCATGGGTGTCATGCCTCCGTTCGGCTGGCTCGATGGTAGCGCATCCCCGCCAGCATGGGTTTTGGGCAAGCGACAGCCGCCGGCGGTCGTGGGCTACTCCGGCGCCGGCCCCGGGAACTGCTCGCGCAGCACGCGCTTCAGGATCTTGCCCGAGGGGTTGCGCGGCAGGATGTCGATGAACGCGTAGGCCTTGGGCTGCTTGTAGCGCGCCAGCCGCTCCTGCACGTGCTGCTGCAGCGCGGCCACGAGGTCGGCATCGCCGCCAGTCCACGACGGGTCCTTCACGATCACCGCGCAGGCGCTCTCACCCCACTTGGCCGACGGCTGGCCGATCACGCCCACGTCGCGCACGGCCGGGTGTGCGTGCAGCACTTCCTCGACCTCGGCGGGGTACACGTTCTCGCCGCCCGAGATGATCATGTCCTTCGAGCGGTCCTTGATGTAGATGAAGCCGTCGGCGTCCACTTCGGCGATGTCGCCGGTGTAGAACCAACCGTCGCGGATCGCCTCCCGGGTCGCCTCGGGCTGGTTCCAGTAGCCGGTGATCAGGTGCGGGCCGCGCGTGATCACCTCGCCCGGGATGCCGGGCGGCACGTCCGCGCCGGCCTTGTCCACCACGCGCACCTCGATGCCGAAGTAGGGCAGGCCGGTCGAGCCCACCTTGTGGCGCGCGTATTCCGGCGTGATCAGGCAGATGCCGCCGTGCGTCTCGGTGAGGCCGTACACCTGGTGCACCTCGATGCCCATCGCGGCGTAACCCTGGATGAGCGACACGGGCACCGGCGCCGCGCCGCACACGATCCAGCGCAGCGTCGAAGTGTCGGCCGTCTGCCGCTTCGGATGCGCGTACATGAAGTTGAGGATGGCCGGCACGCCGAGCAGGCAGGTGACCTTCTCGCGCTCGATCAGGTCCCACATCAGCCCCGGCTCGAACTGGCGCACGAGCATCGTCGTCATGCCACGCGCGGCGGCAGCCATGAGCATGCCGAGTCCCGCGATGTGGAACAGCGGCGCGACGGTGATTTGGCGGTCGCCGAGGCGCACGTCCGAGGTGGCCAGCATGCAGTTGAGCCACGCGATGTTCGCGCGGTGCGACATCACCGCTCCCTTCGGCCGGCCGGTGGTACCGCTCGTGTACATCATGTACAGCGGGTCTTCGAGCGAGGCGCCGATCGGCGGCTCACGCGTCGGGGCGCCGGCCATGGCGGCGTGCATCTCGCGCGAGTCGGCATCGATCCAGCGGACCTGCGGGAACTGCTCGCGCAACGGCTCGACGAGCTGTGCAAGGTCGGCGCCGTACAGCACGGCAGACGCGCCGCTGTCGGCGAGCTGGTAGGCGAGCTCGGCCACGGTGAGCCGCCAGTTGAGTGCGACGAACACGAAGCCCGCCTTGGCGCACGCGAAGTAGGCCGCGGCGTGCAGCGGCGTGTTGCCCATCAGCACGCCGACCCGGTCGCCGGGCGCGATGCCACGGGCGAGCAGCACGTGCGCGAGCTGGTTGGTGCGGGCATTCGCTTCGGCGAAGCTCAAGCGCTCGCCGGTGTCCGAGTCGATCCACGCCTCGAGCCGGGCGCTGATCTTCGCGCGCTCGGTCAGCACCTGTCCGCCGTTCAGCAACATACGTGTTCTCCCCTATACGAACGGACAAAGCTAGCGGCCTCTGGACAAGAACGCCAGTTGGCGGTCAGATGGGAGGCTGAGTCCAGCCCTGCCAAGACAGACAGAGAGCCCCGACGTGAACGACTACCGCTCCCCCTGGATGGATGACGAACTCGAGATGTTCCGCGACGCGGCCCGCCGCTTCGTCGAGAACGAGATCGTGCCGAACGACGCCCGCTGGCGCGAGCAGCACCACGTCGACCGCGAGCTGTGGAACAAGGCGGGCGAGGTCGGCCTGCTCTGCACCGATATCCCGGCCGAGTACGGCGGCGTCGGCGGCGATGCGCGCCACGAGGCGGTCGTCGTGGAGGAAGTGGGCCGGCGCGGCATCACCAGCTTCGGGCATTCGGTGCACAGCATCCTCGCGCACTACGTCCTCAATTACGGCTCCGAAGAGCAGAAACACGACTGGCTGCCGCGCATGGCGAGCGGCGAGCTGGTGGGCGCGATCGCGATGACCGAGCCGGGCGCCGGCTCGGACCTGCAGGGCGTGAAGTGCCGCGCCATGCGCGAGGGCGACCACTACGTCATCAACGGCGCCAAGACCTTCATCTCGAACGGCCTGCACGCCGGTCTCGTCGGCGTCGTATGCAAGACCGACCCCAGCAAGGGCTCGAAGGGTATCTCGATCATCATGGTCGAAACCCGGGACCTCGAGGGCTACCGCGTCGGCCGCGTGCTCGACAAGATCGGCCAGAACGGCTGGGACACGGCCGAGATGTTCTTCGACAGCTGCCGGGTGCCCGCGAAGTGGCTGCTCGGGCCGGTCGAGGGGCAGGGGTTCGTGCAGCTGATGCGCGACCTGCCGTACGAGCGCGCGCTGCTCTCCCTCGGCGGCGTGGCTGCCATGGAGTACGCGCTCGCGCTCACCGTGGACTACACGCGCAACCGCCGCGCGTTCGGGCAGACGCTGCTCGACATGCAGAACACGCGCTTCAAGCTCGCCGACGTGAAGACGCAGGTGCAGGTGGCGCGCGTGTTCATCGACGACTGCATCCTGAAGCTCAAGGAAGGCCGGCTCGACACGGTCACCGCGTCGATGGCCAAGCTGTGGATCACCAACGCGCAGTGCCGCGTGATGGACGAGTGCCTGCAGCTGTTCGGCGGCTACGGCTACATGCGCGAGTACCCGATCTCGCAGCTCTACACCGATGCGCGCGTGCAGCGCATCTACGGCGGTGCCGACGAGATCATGCGCGAGATCGTAGCCAGGTCGCTCTGATGGGCCCGCTGCAGGGAATCCGGGTCATCGAACTCGCGGGCATCGGCCCCGGGCCGTTCTGCGGCATGCTGCTCGCCGACCTCGGGGCCGAGGTGGTGCTGGTGGACCGCAAGGGCGGTGCGCTGCCGTTCGGCGCGCAACCGAAGCACGACCTCACGCGGCGCGGCAAGCGCTCGATCGCGCTTGACCTCAAGCAGCCTGGTGCCGCCGAGGTGGTGTTGCGACTCGTCGAGCAGGCGGATGCGCTGATCGAAGGCTTCCGTCCAGGCGTCATGGAGCGCCTCGGGCTCGGGCCGGACGTGTGCCTCGCGCGCAACCCGCGGCTGGTGTTCGGCCGGCTCACCGGCTGGGGCCAGCACGGGCCATTGGCCAATGCCGCGGGGCACGACATCAACTACGTCGCGCTGAGCGGCATCCTCAATCACGGTGGCCATCGCGATTCGGCGCCGTCGATCCCGCCGACGGTGGTGGGCGACATCGGCGGAGGCGCGATGTTCATGGCGCTCGGGCTCGTGAGCGGCATCCTGCGCGCGCGCGAGACGGGCGAGGGACAGGTGATCGACGGCGCGATCACCGATGGCTGCGCCGTGATGAGCATGCTGGTTCAGGGATTGCGTTCGCAGCGGCTGTGGATCGACCGCCGGCAGTCGAACGCGCTCGACGGCGGCGCGCACTGGTACGACTGCTACCAGTGCGCCGACGGCGAGTGGATCTCGGTCGGCGCGCTCGAGCCGCAGTTCTACCAGCTGCTGCTGCAGAAGTGCGGTCTCACGGGGCAGGGGTTAGAGCAGGCGCAATTCGATTTCGCGAACTGGCCGGCGCACAAGGAGAAGTTCGCCGCGGTCTTCCGCCAGCGGACGCGTGCCGAGTGGTGCGAGCTGCTCGAGGGCACCGACGTGTGCTTCGCGCCGGTGCTCAGTTTCGCCGAGGCGCAGCAGCACCCGCACAACCGCGCCCGCAATGCCTACGTCGAGGTGGGCGGCGTCACTCAGCCCGCGCCGGCGCCGCGCTTCAGCGCCACGCCGGGCGAGGTGCGCTCGCCTCCCGCTGGCATTGGCGGCGACACGAACGCGCTGCTCGAAGCGGTCGGGTATTCCGCGGAAGAGATTGCCGCGCTGGCGGGCGCCGGGGTGGTCTGACCTACGGGCCTTCGGCCCAGCCGGCAGCAGTCAGGTCTTCGGCAGCACCGCGAACTCGCCATCGAGTTCGCCCATCAGCTGGCCTTCGCAGTGCAGTTGCGCGTGCACGTTCACGCGTGCCGGCCGGCCGCGCTCCACCGTCGCGACCAGCTTGTCCCAGGCATCGCCCACCGGCGGCGCCGCCGTCGCGGTGAACCCGGTGGCGATCGGCCGTTCGTAGCTCATCGTGTTGCGGCGGATCACCAGCCGCACGTCGAGCCCGGCCGCCCGCATGCGCACGTGCAGCGCCGACCAGGCCGCCACGATCGCCACGGCCGACGCGCTGCCTCCGAACACGGTGTCGCGGTGATTGATGTTGGGCGCGAGCGGCGCGTGGACCTCGACACCGTCGATGCCGGCAGAGCGTACTTCGACCGCCATCGCGCGGGTGAGTGGGATGCGCTCGCGCAGGTACGCCTCGAGCTCGGGAGCAGTCATCACGGGGCCAGCGGCAGGGTCAGGCATGTTCGTACTCCAGCCGGGTGACGCGGCCGCGCCAGTATGGCTTGCGGCCGTCGGGGAGGATCCACGCCACCTCGCCCTCGAGTGGCACCTGCATTCCGTCGCGCTCCGCATAGTGCGTCCAGCGGCCCTCCCAGGGCGTGGGCACGACCTTGCCCGCGACCGTGCGGCCGCGGTCCGCGGCGCGCACGGATTCGATCAGCCCGTCGGCACCGAAGCCGAACGTGAGCGACACCTGCGTGCCGCCATCGGCGAGCGTGGCTCGTGCGTGGCGGTCATCGACCGGAGTCCACTGCACGCCCTGGCTCGGCAGCAGCGCCGTCGGGTACCAGGCTGCTTCGGCGAGGAAGCGCATGATCTCGCCGCGCGCCAGTTCCGGCGTGCCCCGCAGGTTCACGACGGGTAAGCCGAGCAGGCGCGCGTTCAGGACGCCTTCGCCCGCGACGTAGGCGTCGTGCACGCGGACTGCAAGGCCGGGCAGCAGCCGGATGCGCGCATCCCAGTCGAATCCGGGCCGGGCGAGCACGACCCGCTGGTTGGACGTGAACTCGAGCCAGCGCTCGCCGCGCTCGCTCATGTTGAACGTGCCCGCGTGGTCGAGCGTCGCGGCGGCCAGCATGCGCTGGCCCGGCTGCAAGGCCGCGCGGAAGTACCGCTGCACGGGCTCGGGCAGGCCCATCAGCTCGCGCGGGTCGTAGCGATCGGGCCGGACCGGGCGGCGCCCGGCCTCGAGCCCCGACCGCAACGCGCCGGTCTTCACCGGCTCACCTCGGCTCGGGTGCCGTGGACTGGAACAGGTGCTTGGTGATCTTCTTGGCGCGCTCGCCCTCGCCCTGGTCGTGCTTGCAGACCCGGTTCGGGATGCTGCACTTGGCCCCGTTGCTGAGCGTGAACTTCTTGGTACCCCAGTCGTCCTTCTTGCCCAGCTTCTTCTGCACCGCATCGGCCGCGTACTGGCCGAACATCTCGCGCGTCTTCTGCACGCTGGCGCCCTGCTGGTCGTAGCAGACCTGGTCGCCCTTGTCGCAGATCACGCCGCCGGGCATCAGCTCGATCTTGTCGTTCACCGCGTGGGCGGCGGAGGCGGCGAGCACGGCGGCGAGGCCGGCCAGGATCAGTCGAGTGTTCATCGGATTCGCGGCTCCTTGAGGTGAGGGTCGGTTGCGAGCGTAGAATCAGGGCAACGGGCCCGCAAGGAGGCCCGGCAGAGCCGAGACCGCAGTCTCAGGGGGCCGTATGACCGACTCGATTCTCACTGCAGTGCAGCAGCATCCCTTCTCGCAGGGCCTGACGCCCGAGCATTGCGCGACGCTCGCCAGCCTGGGCACGCGCGCGACCTACGCAAAGGACGCCGTCATCTTCGCGGAGGGCGACCAGCGCCACGAGTTCTTCCTGCTGCTCAAGGGGCGCGTCGCGCTCGAGATGATGGCGCAGGGCATGGCGCTGCGCGTGCACACGCTCGAGTCCGGCGACGAACTCGGCTGGTCGTCGGTGCTGTCGGGGCGCGGCAAGTTCTACCAGGCGCGCGCGCTCGAGCCGGTCGAGGTCATCAAGTTCGACGGCCACGTGCTGCTCGAGAAGTGCCGCTCCGACAACAGCTTCGGCTACAAGATCATGCACCGGCTGGTGGGCGTGGTGTCCGAGCGACTGCAGGCCGCGCGCATGCAGGTGCTCGACATGTACTCGCCGATCGCGAAGAAGGCTGGCGCCTAGAAAATAGGGGACATTCTCCTATTTTTCGACGCCGGCTCCTTGCTCCTGAAAAATAGGAGAATGTCCCCTATTTTCTAGACGGCAGGCGGTACATGTAGATGCCGAGCGCCACGCCGAACACGGCGAGCGCCGCCTTGAGCCAAGGCGGATCGATGAAGAACACGATCGATACCGTGAGCGCGCCCGCCATCATGCCGATGGCGAAGATCTTGGTGCGGTAGGGAATGCTGCGGTGCTCGTGCCACTCGCGCAGGATCGGCCCGAACAAACGGTGTGCGATCAGCCACTCGTGGAACGGCCGGTAGCTGCGCGCGAAGCAGGCAGCCGCGAGCAGCACCAGCGGCGTCGTGGGCAGCACCGGCAGGAAGATCCCGGCGACGGCGAATCCGAGCGCGACGATGCCCGCGATGAAGAACAGCGCGCGGACGACCGGCGAGCCGTGTTCGTAGTGATGGGGCGCGTCCGGGCCGGTCATCGCCGCCGGCTGCTCCGCTGCAGTTGGCGAAATGCCTCCAGCAGGTCGCCGGCGAACGCAGCCGGCCGCGGCACTGCGGCCAGGGCAGCCGTCACGCCGAACTCGAGCGACCCGGCGTAACTCTCGATCGTCACGTTCAGGCCGAGCCCGTGGCCGACGATCGACAGCGGCCAGTGGTGCACGACGCGTGCGCCGGCCAGGTACATCGGCTGCGGCGGCCCGGGCACGTTCGAGACCACGAGATTGGCGAGCGGCGGAACGCGGTTCGCCACGGCGGGGCGGCCATACAGCGTGGCGAGCCCGTGCAGCAGCCACGGCACGCCCAGGGTCGGGAAGTCCACCGGCACGAGCGACTTCGTGCGCGACACCTCTGCCTTGGCGGCGACGGTCGCATCGCGGATCGCGCGGAGCCGGCGCAGCGGGTCGGCGACCTGCGTGGCCAGGCCAATGCGCTTCATCGTCGCCTGGGTCGTGAACTCGACCTTGCCCGGCACGCGCAGCGAGACCGGCATGCCGGCGATCAGCGGCTCGGCGGGCACGCCGCCGCGCCGCCCGAGGTAACGGCGCAGCGCGCCGGCGCAGGTGGCGAGGATCACGTCGTTCACCGTCGCGTCGTGGGCGGCCGCCAGCCGGTGAGCGGCGTCGAGCGGGATCGAGGCCGTCGCGAATCCGCGCCGGCCGTCGATCGCGACGTTGAACGGGGTGCGTGGCCCGAGGCCCGGTGCATCGGGCGTGGCTCCGGCGCGCCCAGGGGCGCGGACCGGATGTGCCAGCGAGCGCGCGAGTGCCGGGAGGTTCTGCACGAGCTTCGCGTATTGCCGCAGGTCGTGGCCCAGCGTGCGCGCGATCACCGGGCCCGCCCAAGGTGACTCGGCCGTCGCTGGCGCGGTCACCGCAGGAACACGGCGTCTCGCGCGCGGCGTGGGATCGAAGATGGCGCGCATCAATTCCACGCCCGCTTGCCCGTCCACCACGGCATGGTGAACGTTCGTGTAGTAGGCGATGCGTCCGTCGCGCAGGCCCTCGATCACCCAGCCCGACCAGAGCGGCCGGGAGCGATCGAGCGGCAACGCGTGCAACTCGCCGACGCAGGCTTCGAGCTGGGCGAACGTGCCGGGCGAGGGCAGCCGGACGTGGCGGATGTGCTCCTCGAGCGCGACCCCCGGGGCCTGCACCCAGACCGGGTTGGCCATGCCGAGCGGGAACTCGTGCAGCTTGCGGCGGAGCACAGGCGCCAGCGGCAGGCGCCGCTCGTAGAGCCGCCGCACGTCCTGCAGGAAGCTGCCCCGCTTGCGGGCCGGCGGCTCGACCAGGCTCACCGAGCCGACGTGCATCGGCATGGCAGGCGACTCCAGGTGGAGGAACACCCCGTCGAGCCCGCTCAGCATCTTCATCCGTCGCTGCTCCTCGCAAGTGCCCGGCCAGCGCGTGCGCTTCGCCCGCCCGCCGCATCGTAACCGCGCCACCCAGCCGGGTCATGCGATCGTTTACCATGCAGGCGACCGCGGAGGCACCTCGGCACATGACCCGCCCCGTCGCGAATTCCGGACCGCCGCCCCTGTTGCACACGGCGCTCGAACTGCGTGCGCCGTTCGAACTGGCGCTGCTCGGGCCGGCCCTGCCGATGCTGCTCATGGCGCCGCGCGGCGATGGCCACCCGGTGCTGCTCGTGCCGGGGTTCATGAGCACCGAGGTGCCGTTGCTCGCAATGCAGGCCTACCTGCGCAACCGCGGCTACGTCGTCGAGATGTGGGGCTTCGGACGCAACGTCGGCCTGCAGCGCAAGCACGTCGCGGCGCTCGAGCAGAAGGTCCGCTTCCTGCACCACAAGCACCGGCGCAAGGTGAGCATCGTCGGCTGGAGCCTCGGCGGGGCATTCGCGCTCTACGTGGCGCACCACGCGCCGGAGTGCGTGCGCGGCATCATCACTCTCGGCAGCCCGGTCACCGTCGGGCCCGAAGGCAGCCAGTCGACGCCGGCCGTGCACCTGCTCTACCGGCTCGTGGCCCACCCGCTGGGTTCGGCGGCGCACTCGATGCAGCCGCGCGTCCGCCAGCTGCGCGCGCGTCCACCGGTGCCGATGAGCTGCCTGTACTCCGCCACCGACGGCGTGGTGCCGGCGCACCAGGCCCAGTTCGCGGGCGACCCGGAGATGCACGAGAACATCCGCGTGCCGGGCAGCCACTGCGGGCTCGGCTTCAATCCCTGGGTGATGAAGATCGTGGCGGACCGGCTGGCCCAGCCCGAAGACCGCTGGCGGCCTTACAGGTAGAAAATAGGGGACATTCTCCGATTTCTTTGCAGACCGCAAAAAATCGGAGAATGTCCCCTATTTTCAGAGCCGGTCGATGAGCCAGCCCGGGAAGAACGTCAGCAGGATGGCCGGCACGAGGCACAGCACGCTCGCGACCACCGCAAGGCGCCGCGGGGCGCCGCGCGCGGCCGTGGGCTCCTGCTCGGCCATGAACATGTACTGGATCACGCGCAGGTAGAAGTACAGGCCGAGGTAGCTCGCCACGAGGCCCGCCACCGCGTAGCCCGTGTAACCCGCCGCGAGCACGTTCTTGAACACCAGGAACTTGGCCGCGAACCCCGGCAGTGGCGGCAGGCCGGCGAGCGACAGCATGGCGATCGCGATCATCATCGCGGCGAACGGCCGGCGGTAGTACAGCCCCTTCAGCGCATCGAGGCGGTCCTGGCGCTCGTCGTCCGCGCCGCGCGGCAGGGCCGCGAAGGCGAGCACGTTCATCAGGCCATAGACGATCAGGTAGAAGACGATCGCCTCCCAGCGGCCGCGTCCGTCGCCCAGCAGGGCGTAGAACAGGTAGCCGGCGTGCGCGATCGACGAGTAGGCGATCATGCGGCGGAAGCTGGTCTGGCGGATGGCCGCCAGGTTGCCCCAGGCCATCGACACCAGCGGCAGCACGGCGATCAGGCCGGCCACCGGCGCCACCACCGGCATGGTGCCGAACACGCGCAGCGCGGCGAGCAGCACGCCCGCCTTGATGATGGTGGCCATGTAGGCCGTGACGGGCGCGCTCGCGCCCTCGTAGGCGTCCGGCGCCCAGGCGTGAAAGGGCACCACCGCCGCCTTCAGGAACAGCGCTGCGGTCACCAGCGCCACGCCGGCCAGCGCCAGCGGGTCGCCGGAGGCGAGGGCGAACGGGAACGCCGAGATCGAGAGCGAGCCGCTCCAGCCGTACAGGAACGCGATGCCCATCAGCAGCGTGGCCGTCGCCGCGCCGCCGAGTACGAGGTACTTGAGGGCCGCCTCGACGCTCTGCGCGCGCATCAGGCCGAGCAGCACCAGGGCGTACACCGGCAGCGACATGATCTCGATGCCGAGGAACAGCGTGGGGAAGCTGTCCGACGAGATGATCAGGCACGCGCCGTAGAGCGATGCGAGCACCAGCGTGTAGTACGGCGTCTCGGCGAAGTCGTCGCGCGAGATCAGCAGCACCGGGATCGCGAGCGCGAGCAGTACGGCCTTGGGCAGCGACGCCACCGGGCCGACCGAGAAGTGGTGCAGGAACGGGGCGCCCGTGAAGCCCGTGGCGTACAGCCAGAACGCGGCGACGGCGGCCGCGGTGGTGAACAGCACCGCAAGCGCGAACCCGTCGCGCGGGCGGCCGCTCTTGATCTCGAGGCCGAGGATGGCGAGCATCCCGACGAGCAGCAGGTGCTCGGGGAGCATCGCGGTGAGGATCAGCTGCCAGTTCATGGCGCGGCCTCCGGCAGGCGGCTCGAGAGCACGCGCTGCTGGTAATCACGGGCGGCCAGCTCGGTCTTGGCGAGCGGGCCTTGCGGGAACAGGCCGAGCGCGAAGATCGCGACCACGAGCGCGACCAGGATGGCCTTCTCGCGGGCCACGAGGTCGCCCACTGGCTGGTGCGGCGCCTTGACCTCGCCGAACAGCATGCGCTGCGCGAGCCAGAGCATGTAGAGCGCGCCGAGCACCACGCCGGTGACGGCGAGCACCGCCATCACGAGCGGCAGCGCCTGGCCCGCCTGGTACTGCGGCCACGCGGCATTGAACGCGCCGAGCAGCGCCATGAACTCGCCGGTGAAGCCGCTGGTGGTGGGCAGGCCGATCGAGGCGAGCGTCAGGATGACGAAGAACACCGAGTACACGGGCAGGATCTTCGCCAGGCCGCCGTAGGCCGCGATCTCGCGCGAGTGGCAGCGCTCGTAGATCATGCCGACCATCGTGAACAGGCCGCCCGCGACCAGGCCGTGGCTCACCATCTGCACGATCGCGCCCTGGATGCCGATGAGGTCGAGGCTCACCAGGCCGAGCATCACGTAGCCCAGGTGGCTGATCGACGAGTAGGCGATGACCTTCTTGATGTCGGTCTGCACCAGCGCCAGGCAGGCGCCGTACACGATGCTCACGACGGAGAGTGTCCACAGCCACGGCATGACGGCGCGCGTCGCGTCCGGGAACAACGGGAAGCCCAGCTTCATGAAGCCGTAGGTGCCCATCTTCAGCAGCACGCCGGCCAGGATCACCGAGCCGGCCGTGGGGGCCTCGACGTGCGCGTCGGGCAACCACGTGTGCAGCGGCACCATCGGCACCTTGATCGCGAACGAGAGCGCGAAGGCCGCGAGCATCCACGACTGCGCGCCGAACGAAAGCGGGTGACTGCCCAGGTCGGCGAACGAGAACGACACCGCGCCGGTGGCCTCGGCCTGCGACCAGACGAGGTAGATCACCGCCGCGAGCATCAGGATGCTGCCGAACGCGGTGTAGAGCACGAACTTGAGCGTCGCGTAGATGCGCCGCTCGCCGCCCCAGATGCCGATCATGATGAACATCGGGATCAGCATCGCTTCCCAGAACACGTAGAACAGGAAGAGGTCCTGCGCGAGGAAGGTGCCCAGCATCGCGAACTGGATTAAGAACACCATCGCGTAGAACAGCTTCACGCTCTTCTGGATCGCGGTGAACGCGCCGGCCACCACCAGCGGCCCGAGGAACGCGGTGAGCGCCACCAGCAGCACGTTCAGGCCGTCGAGGCCGACGTGGTAGTACACGCCCCAGTCGGCGATCCACGGGATGCGCGTCTCGAACTGCAGGCCCGCCACGGAGCTGTCGTAGCGCTGGTACAGCCAGGCGGTGAGTGCGAGCTGCAGCACCATCACGCCGAAGGTGAAGCCGCGCACCGCTCGGTCCGTGCCCTTCGGCGCGAGCGCGAGCGCGACCATGCCGAGCACCGGCAGCCAGAGGATCAGGTTGAGCACGGTTGACTCAGCCATTGCGCCACATCCAAGCGAGCGAAACGATCACGCCCAGCACGGCGAGCAGCACGTAGAACTGCAGGTTGCCGGTCTCGACCCGGCTCAGCCGGCCGGCGGCGCGCTGCGCGACGGCGGTGAGGCCGTGCAGCGAGCCGTCGATCAGGGCGCGGTCGCCCAGGCCCAGGAATACGCGGTCCGAGACCCACATGAGCGGCCGGCCGAGCGCGGCCTCGTAGAGCTCGTCCACGTAGTACTTGTTGGTGAGCCAGCGGTGCAGGCCGGCAAAGCGGCGCTCGAGGCCCTCCGCCTTGGCGAGGCCGCCACGGTACACGTACCAGGCGGCCGCGAGGCCGGCGAAGGCGACCGCGATCGCGACGCCGATCAGCGGCAGCTTGAGGTGGTGCAGGGCCTCGTTCTCGGCCGGCATCGGCATCACCGGCTCGAGGAAGTGGTACACGTGGAAGAACCCGCCCACCGCCGACAGCGCCGCCAGGACCATCAGCACGCCGGTCATCGACAGCGGCGACTCGTGCACGTGGTGCTCGGCCTCGTGGGACATGCGCGACGGCGTCAGGAACGTGAGCCACAGCAGGCGGAACATGTAGAACGACGTGAGCAGCGCCGAGAACGAGCCGATCGCCCACAGCACCGGGGAGCCGCCGGACTCGCTCGCCAATGCGAACCAGAGGATCTCGTCCTTGGAGAAGAAGCCCGCGAGCGGCGGGATGCCGGCGATCGCCGCCGTGGCGATCGCGAACGTGGCGAAGGTGACCGGGATCCTGCGCGCCAGGCCGCCCATCCTGCGGATGTCCTGCTCGCCCGACATGGCGTGGATGACGCTGCCGGCGCCGAGGAACAGGCAGGCCTTGAAGAACGCGTGCGTGTAGACGTGGAACACCGCCACGCCGTAGGCGCCGACGCCGAGCGCGAGGAACATCAGGCCGAGCTGCGACACCGTCGAGTAGGCCAGCACCTTCTTGATGTCCGTCTGCACCACAGCGATCGTGGCCGCGAAGAACGCCGTGGCGAGGCCGATCACGGCGATCACGTGCGAGGCCTCGGGTGCGTGCACGTACAGCCCGTTCAGGCGCGCCACCAGGTACACGCCCGCGGTCACCATGGTGGCGGCGTGGATCAGGGCGGAGACCGGGGTGGGGCCGGCCATCGCGTCGGGCAACCACACGTGCAGCGGGATCTGGGCCGACTTGCCCGTGGCGCCGATGAACAGCAGGATGCCGATCAGGCTCGCTGACACCGCGGGCGCCACCTCGGCATTGAACGCGGCGTTCACCTCGTCGAAGTTGAGCGTGCCGATCGCGTGGTAGATCAGGAACATGCCGAGCAGGAAGCCGGCGTCGCCCACGCGGTTGGTGATGAACGCCTTCTTGCCCGCCGCGGCCTTGGCCGGGTCCTCGAACCAGAAGCCGATCAGCAGGTAGGAGGCGAGGCCCACGCCTTCCCAGCCGACGAAGCACACCAGCAGCGAGCGGCCGAGCACCAGCAGCAGCATGAAGAACAGGAACAGGTTCAGGTAGGAGAAGTAGCGCGCGTAGCTCGCGTCGTCCTTCATGTAGCCTGTCGAGTAGACGTGGATCAGCGAGCCCACGCCCGTGACGATCAGCGTCATGAGCGCGCTCAACCGGTCGAAGTAGAAGGCGATTTCGAAGCTGAAGTCGCCGACGGTGGCCCAGGTGTACGCGGTATGGAGCAGGGCGCTGCCGTC
>JAGVUU010000012.1 GCA_019136105.1 Gammaproteobacteria bacterium | reverse complement strand
GCGCTGGATCCCGCGTCGTGTCGGAAAATGGGGACATTCTCCTGATTTCCGTTGCGGTGCGCCGCTTGCGGGGAAATCAGGAGAATGTCCCCATTTTCCGCTCCGCCCGCGCCGCCAGCACCAGCAGCGTGCCACCCGCGACGAACAATACGAGGATCGACAGGATCGACAGCCGCGAATCCTCGGTGAGGCGCGCGGTGACCGCCACGAGCAGCGGCCCGAGCACGGCCGCGAACTTGCCCATCATGTTATAGAAGCCGAAGAACTCCGACGACTTGCCTTCGGGCACGAGGCGCCCGAAGTACGAGCGACTGAGTGACTGGATGCCGCCCTGCACGAGCCCCACCGCCACGGCCAGGATGTAGAAATCGCGGGCACTCTGGATGAAGTACGCGTAGCACGTGATGCCGGCGTACACGAGCAACGCGAGGAAAATCCCGCGCCGCGCGCCGATCTGCCGGCCGAGCCAGCCAAACGCCAGTGCCGCCGGAAACGCGACGAACTGGGTGAGCAGCAGCGCCTTCATCAGGTCGGCCGGGCCGAAGCCGAGCGACAGGCCGTAGTCCACGGCCATCTTGATGACCGTGTTCACGCCGTCGATGTAGAGGAAGTACGCCGCCAGGAACCACAGCACCGGCCGGTAGCTGCGCACCTCGACGAGCGTGCCCCGCAATTCACGAAGCCCCTGCCGCACCGCCTCGGCCGCGCCCACCGACGGAGCCGACGATCTCTCCTTCACGACGAGCACGCACGGCAGCGCGAAGACCAACCACCACACGCCCACCGTCACGAACGACGCGCGCACTGCCTCGCCCGCGTCGTCGAACCCGAACAGCTGCGGCTTCAGCGTCATGAACACGTTGACGGCGAACAGCAGCCCGCCGCCGAGATAGCCGAGCGCATAACCGTAGCCGGACACCAGGTCGTACTCGTCGGGCTCGGCGACGTGCAGCAGCAGCGAGTCGTTGAAGACGACGCCGCCCCAGAACCCGAGCGAGGCGAGCATGTAGAGCGATGCCGCCGCGATCCAGTGGCCCTGTGCCACCAGCGCCAGCCCCGCCGTGGCCGCGCAGCCGAGCAGCGTGACCATCATCAGCATGCGCACCCGCGAGCTCGAGCGGTCGGCGATGGCGCCGAGCACGGGCGCGAGCAGGGCGATCACCGCGGCGCCGAGGCCGTTCAGGAGCCCGAGCCGGAACGTGCTCTCCGTCGCCACGACGCCGGCGTTCCAGTACTCCTTGAAGAACACCGGGAAGAACCCGGCCATGACCGTGGTGGCGAACGCCGAATTCGCCCAGTCGTAGAACGCCCAGGCGACCACCGGCCGGCGGGTGAGGACTCTACGCGGCGGCGGCGAGGTGCTCACGCGTCTCCCTGAACGTGATGCCGGGCCAGCGCTCCAGCGTGAGCTGCAGGTTCACGCGCGTGGGCGCGAGGTAGACGAGCGCACCTGAGTGATCGAGCGCGAGGTGCTCGTGGGCCTTGACGCGGAACTCCTCGAGCTTCTTCGGGTCGTCGCAATAGACCCAGCGCGCGGTGTGCACGTTGACGTTGTCCCAGGTGGCCTGCACGCCGTACTCGTCCTGCAGGCGGAACGCCACCACGTCGAACTGCAGCATGCCGACGGCGCCGAGCACCAGGTCGTTGTTGCGCAGCGGCCGGAACACCTGCGTGGCGCCCTCCTCGCACAGCTGGTCGAGGCCCTTCTGCAGTGCCTTCATGCGCAGCGGGTCGCGCAGCACGACGCGGCGGAACATCTCGGGCGCGAAGTTCGGGATGCCCGTGAACATCAGCTTCTCGCCCTCGGTGAAGGTGTCGCCGATGTTGATGGTGCCGTGGTTGTGCAGGCCGATGATGTCGCCCGCCCACGCCTCGTCGAGGTGCTGGCGGTCGGCGGCGAGGAACGTGAGCGCGTCTGCCACGCGCATCTCCTTGCCGAGACGCACGTGGAAGAAGCGCATGCCCTTCTGGTAGCGCCCGGAGCAGATGCGCATGAACGCGATCCGGTCGCGGTGCCCCGGGTCCATGTTCGCCTGGATCTTGAAGACGAAACCGGTGAGCGGCTCCTCCCCGGCCCGCACCTCGCGAGTGGTCGTGGCGCGGGGCCGCGGCGAGGGAGCGTACTCGACGAATGCCGCGAGCAGCTCGGTGACGCCGAAGTTGTTGATCGCCGAGCCGAAGAACACCGGCGTCTGGCGTCCGGCCAGGTATTGCTCCACCGAGAACTCGTGGGAAGCGCCCCGCACCAGCTCGATCTCGTCACGGAACGCCTGCGCGCGGTCGCCGAGAAACGCACCGGCCGCTTCACTGGCGAGCCCGTCGATGGTCTCGGTGGTGCCGGCGCGGCCCTTCTCGCCCGCGTGGTAGACGTAGATGCGGTCCTCGAGCAGGTGGTAAACGCCGCGCAGGTCGCGCCCCATGCCGATCGGCCAGGTGACCGGCGTGCAGGTGATCTTGAGCACCTTCTCGATCTCGTCGAGCAGCTCGAGCGGCTCGCGGCCCTCGCGGTCGAGCTTGTTGATGAAGGTCATGATCGGCGTGTCGCGCAGCCGGCAGACCTCCATCAGCTTGATGGTGCGCTCCTCGACGCCCTTGGCGCAGTCGATGACCATCAGCGCCGAGTCCACCGCGGTGAGCGTGCGGTAGGTGTCCTCCGAGAAGTCCTCGTGGCCCGGCGTGTCGAGCAGGTTCACCACGCGCCCGGCGTACGGGAACTGCATGACGCTGGAGGTCACCGAGATGCCGCGCTGCTGCTCGAGCCGCATCCAGTCGGAGGTGGCGTGGCGGGCGGCCTTGCGCCCCTTCACGGTACCTGCGAGCTGGATCGCGCCCCCGAACAGCAGCAGCTTCTCGGTGAGCGTGGTCTTGCCGGCGTCGGGATGCGAAATGATGGCGAAGGTGCGGCGTCGCGCCACTTCGTCGCGGGTCGGGGTCATCGGTTGGGCGGGTCGGTCGCGGACGGGGCCGCAATTCTATCAGGCTGGGTGGTCGCCCCGGCCGCCGGCGAGGTCGAGCTTCAGCACCAGCGCGTCCTCGCGGCCGTTGCCGGGCGCCTGGTAATAGCCCTTCCGCAGCCCGACCTGCACGAAACCCACGGACTGGTACAGCGCGATCGCGTGCGGATTCGAGGGCCGCACCTCGAGGAACACCGCCTCCATCCCTGCCTGGCGCGACCGCTCGAGCAGCAGTAACAGCATCTGCCGGCCGATGCTGCGGCCCCTGAGGTCACCGCGCACGCACAGGTTGAGGATGTGGGCCTCGCCCGCCCCCATCGCAACGACCCCGTACGCCACGATCTCGCCGTCGAGGTCGGCGACCCGGCACAGGTAGCCCACCCGCAGACAGTCCCGGAAGATGCCCTCGCTCCACGGGAACTGATAGGAGGCGCGCTCGACGGCCGCGACCGCCGGCAGGTCGCCAGGCGTCATCGCCCGGAAGCGCACCAGCCGAGGGTGACCCTGTGCGCCGGGGTCCGGGGCCGCGCTCACGGCAACACCCGCTCCCCTGCCTCGAGCCGGGCAAACACCTGCCGCGCGAACAACAGGTCCTGCCAGGCCTTGCGCTTCTCGCCGGGGCTGCGCAGCAGGTAGGCCGGGTGATACGTGACGACCAGCGGCCAGCCGCGGGTCCCCAGCGCATGCACCTTGCCGCGCAACCGCGCGAGCGCCGTGTCGGTGGCGAGGAGGTTCTGGGCAGCGATGCGGCCCACGGCCACGATCAGCGTGGGCGCGACGAGATCGATCTGCCGCTCGAGATAACCGCGGCACTGGCCGGCTTCCTCCGGCTTCGGGTCGCGATTGCCGGGCGGCCGGCACTTGAGCACGTTGGCGATGTACACATCATCGCGCCCGAAACCCATGGCTTTGAGCATCGACGTGAGCAGTTGCCCGGCGCGGCCGACGAACGGCTCGCCCTGGCGGTCTTCGTCCGCGCCCGGGGCCTCGCCGATGAACATCCACTTCGCGCTGCGATTGCCCACGCCGAACACCGCCTGCGTGCGCGTCTCGTGCAACGAGCAGCGCGTGCACGCCGAAACCATGGCTCGCAACGGCTCCCAGTCGAGCGTCGCCTCGACACCGGGCGCGGCGAATGCAGGCGCCGGCACCGCCAGCTCCATGGGAGCCGGCTGCCCGGCCCGCGTAACCTCGGGCGCAAGCTCCAGCCCGCGGCGCACGTAAACGTCCACGCCGAGCGCGTCGAGGTAGGCAAGCCTGCGGGTGTCCGTCATCGCGCCTTCCGGCTCACGCGGCCGGCCCGGCCCCGCCGGCCCGCGCACGACGGCCCCGCGTCAGCTTGCGCCACGCCCAGATCGTGGGTCCTGAGAGCGCGAAGATCCCGAACAGCCCGAACAGCATCTCGGGCGGGCTCGATCCCACGATGACGAAGCCCAGCGGCACGAGCAGCAGGAACGCAAACGGGACGCGCTGCTTGAGGTCGAAGTCCTTGCCGCTCAGGTAGGGGAAGCGGCTCACCATGAGGGCGCCGGCGATGAACGCCACGGCAAAGGCAAGGATCAGCGGCCAGATCCCTTCGTGCTGCAGGTCGTTCATCATCCAGACGAAGCCGGCGAGCAGCGCCGCGCCCGAGGGGCTCGGCAGCCCCTCGAAGTAGCGCTTGTCGGCGGTGGCGGTCTTGGTGTTGAAACGCGCGAGGCGAATGGCAGCGCAGGCGGCGTAGAAGAACGTCGCGAGCCAGCCGAGCCGGCCCCACAAGGCGCCGTACTCCGCGATGCTCTCCACGCCCCACTGGTACGCGACCACGGCCGGCGCCAGCCCGAACGCCACCATGTCCGAGAGGCTGTCGTACTCCTTGCCGAAGTCACTCTGTGTGTTGGTCCAGCGCGCGATGCGGCCATCGAGCCCGTCGCACACCATCGCGATGAAGATCGCGATGCCGGCTCGGTCGAAGTTGCCGTCAGTGGCGGCCACGATCGCGTAGAACCCCGAGAACAGCACCGCGGTGGTGAACAGGTTCGGCAACAGGTAAACGCCGCGGCGGCGCGGACGCGAGGGCGCGTCGTTCTGCGCGGTAGGGGGATCGGTCGTCATGCACACCCACCCGGGGGGAATCCAGATGCCCATAGTAGGTAGGGCGCGACCCCGGCACAACGGAACCTGCGGCAGGCCCACGGGGCCGGCGAGGCCCTCTGCTAACATACCGCGCCCTCCGTTTCCGACCCCGGACCCCCCCGATGCGACTCTCCAGCTACCCGATCAACACCTTGCGTGACGTGCCGGCCGACGCCGAGGTCGTGAGCCACCAGCTGATGCTGCGGGCCGGCCTGATCCGCCGCCTGGCCGCCGGCCTCTACACCTGGCTGCCGATCGGCCTCAGGGTGCTGCGCAAGGTCGAGAACATCATCCGCGAGGAGATGAACCGCGCCGGGGCGTTCGAGCTGCTGATGCCGACGGTGCAGCCGGCCGAGCTGTGGCAGGAGTCGAAGCGCTGGGACCAGTTCGGCCCCGAGCTGCTGCGCCTCAAGGACCGCAACGAGCGGCCGTTCTGCTTCGGCCCGACCCACGAGGAAGTGATCACCGACATCGCGCGGCGCGAACTCAAGAGCTACCGCCAGCTGCCGGTCAACTTCTACCAGATCCAGACCAAGTTCCGCGACGAGATCCGCCCGCGCTTCGGCGTGATGCGTGCCCGCGAGTTCACGATGAAGGACGCCTACTCCTTCCACCTCGACGAGGCATCGCTCGAGCAGGGCTATCAGGCGATGTACGACGCCTATTCGCGGATCTTCACGCGCATGAACCTGCGCTTCCGCGCGGTGCGCGCCGACACGGGCAGCATCGGCGGCAACGCCTCGCAGGAGTTCCACGTGCTCGCCGACTCGGGCGAGGACGCCATCGCCTGGTCCGATGCGGATGACTACGCCGCCAACATCGAGATGGCCGAGGCGCCCGCCCCCGCCGAGCCGCGCGGCCCGGCCGTGGCGGCGCTGCAGGAAGTGAGCACCCCGGGCGTGCGCACCATCGCGGAGCTGACCGAATTCCTGAAGGTCGACGCCGCGAAGTGCCTCAAGACCCTGCTGGTCGAGGGCACGGACGGCGGCGTGGTCGCGCTCGTCGTGCGGGGCGATCACGAACTGAATGCAGTCAAGGCACAGAAGCTGCCCGGCGTGTTCTCCCCGCTCAAGATGGCGACCGCCGAGCAGGTGCGCGCCGCCACCGGGTGCGAGCCGGGCTTCATCGGCCCGGCGGGCCTGAAGTTGAAGATTTACGCCGATCGCGCGGCCGCGCAGGCATCCGACTTCGTTTGCGGCGCCAACCGGCGCGACGTGCACCTGACGGGGGTCAACTGGGGCCGCGACTTGCCCGAGCCCGAGGTGGTGGACGTCCGCAACGTCGTGCCCGGCGACCCGAGCCCCTCCGGCAAGGGCACGCTCGGCATCGCCCGCGGCATCGAGGTGGGCCACATCTTCCAGCTCGGCCGCAAGTACAGCGAGTCCATGAACGCCACGGTGCTCGACGAGCAGGGCCAGTCCGTGACGATGTTCATGGGCTGTTATGGCATCGGTGTGACGCGCGTCGTGGCCGCGGCCATCGAACAGAACCACGATGACAAGGGCATCATCTGGCCCGAGCCCATCGCCCCGTTCACCGTGTCGCTGATCCCGATCAACCTGCAGAAGTCCGAACGCGTCCGCGAGGTCGCCGAGCGCCTCTACGGCGAACTGACGGCTGCCGGCATCGACGTGCTGTTCGACGACCGCGATGCCCGCCCGGGCGTGAAATTCGCGGACGACGAGCTGCTCGGCATCCCGCACCGCCTGGTGGTGGGCGACAAGGGACTCGACCGCGGCGCCATCGAATACAAGTGCCGTGCCGACGGCAGCGGCGCCGACGTGCCGCTCGAGGGCGTCGTGCAGTTCGTGCGGGAGAGGAGCGGCGCCCGCCGCTGAACGCGATGCGCCACGCCGCGCTCCCTGTCCTCATGCTGCTCCTGGCGTCTGCGCTGCCCGTCGCTGCGCGCGCCGACCGGCAGATGGACCCGGAGCTGCGGGGCGTGCTCGCCGAGGTCATCCACCCCACGCAGTGCTTCGAGGACCGCTACGCGCGTGCCGTCTGGTTCGCCGCGATGGACCCTCGGCTCAGCCGGTACGTGAAGGACCCGAAGGAACGCGAGCAGATCCTGCACCACGTGCACTGCGAGGCGAAGCGCGTGGACGTGCCCCCGGAACTGGTGCTCGCGGTGATGGACGTGGAGAGCCGCTTCGACCGCTACGCCGTGTCGTCCGCGGGCGCGGTCGGCCTCATGCAGGTGATGCCCTTCTGGCCGCGCGAACTCGGCATGAGCAACGAGCAACTCATCCGCATCGGCGACAACGTGCGCATGGGCACGACCATCCTGAGCTACTACCTGCGCAAGGAACGCGGCAACTACCAGCGCGCGTTGCAGCGTTACAACGGCAGTCTCGGCCGCCCGACGTACTCGGACCTGGTGATCGACCGGCTCATCTCGCGCTGGCGCTTCGACCAGTGAGACTCAGGCCGTCTGGAACGACGACGGCCACTCCCGCAGCGACTCCACGGCGACGTCCTCGACCTCCACCGCGGTGACGTGCGCCGCCGGCGGCCCGTGCCAGAGCCATTCGCACAGAATCTGGACTGAGTCCGGCGTCCCGCACGCCAGCACTTCCACCCGGCCATCCGGGAGGTTGCGTGCGTAGCCGCTGACGCCGAGCGATCGGGCCCGGGACTGGGTGCTGGCCCGGTAGAAGACCCCCTGGACCCGGCCGGCCACGAGACAGCGGCGGGCGACGCGATCGGTCATGGGGTGGTCAGGGCGGGCTGGCGGCGCCCCGGGCTTCCTCGGCGATGCGGCGAGCCTCCATCGCCTTGGAACGCGCCTGCTCGGCGTCGTCCCGGGCCTCGCGGTAATCGCCCTCATGCATCGACTTGCGAGCGCTCTCGACCAGGCCGCGCGCCTCGTCCAGCAACTGCGGCGCGTGCTTCTCGGCCCCGGCACGCTCCGCAGCGCGGATTGCCTGGCGCGCATCGCTCATCTGTTGCAGCGGCATCCCGGCGCAGCCGGTCACGAGCGGAGCTGCGAGCAACGCCGTGAGCAGGAATGGCCGAGCGATTCGTCGGATGGACTGCATGATGGAATCCGAGGGTGCAATGACCGTAACAACTGCACCCTGTACCGTCAAGGATCCGGGACCTAGAATCCCCGTCCGCTCACGGACTTACACATTCGCGACACGCGGCGGGAACACGGCATGGCGGAAATCCTGGTGCTTTATTACACGCGTCACGGCGCGACGGCCGAGCTCGCACGGCAGGTCGCGCGCGGCGTGGAGTCCGTGCCCGGCGCCCGTGCCCGCCTGCGCACCGTGCCGCCCGTCTCCCCGGACACCGAGGCCAGCACGCCGCCCGTGCCGGCCGAGGGCCCTCCGTATGCAAGCGCCGACGACCTGCGCGATTGCGACGGGCTGGTGATGGGCAGCCCGACGCGCTTCGGCAACATGGCTGCGCCCCTGAAGTATTTCCTCGACGGCACCGGCGCGCTGTGGCTGAACGGCGGGCTCGACCGCAAGCCGGCGGGGGTATTCACGTCGACGGGCTCGATGCACGGCGGCCAGGAATCGACGCTGCTCAGCATGATGCTGCCGCTCCTCCACCACGGCATGTACATCGTGGGCCTGCCGTTCACGGCCGACGGCCTCAATCGCACCCGCACGGGCGGCACGCCGTACGGCGCGAGCCACCTGCGTACCGTGCAAGGCCCCGAGGGAGTGCGCCTGAGCGAGGACGAGCGCGAACTCGCGCGACTGCTCGGCCGCCGCGTGGCGGAACTCGCCGTGGCATGCAAGGCGGAACGAGCGTGACAGAGCGCCGGCTCCGGCGCGCACGAGCCGTCGCGCTCGCGACCGCAGCCGTGCTGGCAGTCTGCGTCGCGTCGGCCTCGTTGCGTTCGGCGCCGTGGCCGGCAAGTCTCGGCTGGACGATCGCGCTGCTGCTGCCGCTCATGGCGCCGATCCCGGGCATCGTCCGTGGCATCCGGCGCACCTATGCCTGGGCGACGCTCTGCGTGGCGCCCTACTTCATCTACGGCATCACCGAGGTGATCGCGAACCCCGCGGTGCGGGGCGCGGCCGCAGCGATCCTGTTCGCGAGCTTCGCGTGGTTCGTCACGCTGGTCGCATACCTGCGACTGAGCCGCGGCGACCCCACCGCCGGTCAGGATTCGACGGGCGCCTGATCCGGCTCTTCGAGCACCTGCCGCAGGAAAGGCACGGTGAGGCGCCGCTGGGCGGCGAGCGCGGCCTCATCCAGGCGGTCGAGCACTCCACAGAGTGAATGCATGTCACGCGGCATGCGATGCACGAGCCACGCGGCAGCTTCCCTCGAAAGCTCCAGCCCGCGACGCGACGCGCGCAGCTCGAGTGCCGCGACCTGCCCGTCCTCGTCGAGCTCGTGGAGCTGGTACACCGGTGCCGCCAGCAGGCGTGACCGCAGGTCGGGCAGGCGGAAGCGCAGCGACGCCGGGGGCGCCGTGCTGGCCACGTAGAGGCGGCCGGGCGCGTCCTGCATCAGCGTGTAGAGACGGAAGATCGCCGCGTTCCAGTCCGCGTCGCCGGAGGCGCGGTCGAGTGCATCGATGCACACCAGGTCGAGCGTTTCGCAACCGTCCAGCATCGCGGGGGCCCCGCCCGCTTCGAGGTCGAGGTAGGTGGCCACGCCGCCCGCGGCGCTGGCTGCCGCACAGGCCGCCTGCAGGAGGTGCGTCTTGCCGGTGCCCGCCCGTCCCCACAGCCACAGCACGCGCGGCGGCGACGCGCCGGTCAACAGGTTCACGACCTCCGCGTTGGGGCCGGCGATGAAACCGCCGAATCGCGCCGCTTCACCGAGTCGAACGCGCAGGGGCAGCTGCTGCATGGAGTCAGCCTGCCGCGGTGGCCCGCTCGCGCGTCACTGCGGAGGCGCGCCGCGTGTAGATCAGCGTGTAGTCGATGCCGCTCACGGCCGTGGACACCAGGACGAGTGCGCCGAGCGCGATCACCGCCGGGTCCCCGGGCCAACCGAAGGCCGCGTTCGCCACGACGGCGAGGCAGAAGAGGATCTGGCACAGCGTGTTCAACTTGCTCGCAACCGTCGGCTCGCCGTGCTGCGGGCCGAACAGCCACTTGTAGGTGAGCGCGCCGAAGAAGATCACGAGGTCGCGGAACAGGACCAGTCCAACGATCCACAGCGGCACGAGGCCGGTAAGGCTCAGGCAGATGAACACGGTGACCAGCAGCAGCTTGTCGGCGAGCGGGTCGAGCACCTTGCCGAGTTCGCTGTCCCAGCCGAAGCGCTTGGCGAGGTAGCCGTCGAGCGCGTCGGTGAACGCCGCGAAGGCGAAGAGCACGAGCACCTGCGGGAATTGCCCCTGCATGATCCACTTCGCGACCGGGTAGACGAGCAGGATGCGCAGGATGCAGAGCAGGTTGGGCAGGAATCTCAGGCTCATGGCGCGTACACGAAATCCACCGCTGCCGGTCCGTCCTCCGCACCTCGCGAACCCGGCTGCAGCCGGCCGTCGAGGGCGGCGATCCTCCCGAGCAGTTCGCGATCGCCCCGCACCGCGACGCGGAGCGTGATCACGGTGCCGTCGAGCGACTCGACCTCGACGCCGCGCACCAGGCTCAGCTCGCGCAGGTACGCGAGCAGGCCCGAATAGTCCGCGAGGTCGTCCATGCCATCCACCCGGATCGTCAGGTTGCTGCTCGAGCGCGTGGACGCCGGGGCGTACCGCGCCGCGAGCGTGTCGGCGGCGAGGTTGACGCCCGTCTCGGCCGATCCGCGTGCCTCCGTGGTCCGGCCATCGTGCGTGAAGGTCCAGGCGAATTCGCCGCCGCTCGGCACGCCGACGAGCACGGCGCGGCGCGCGGACGATGGCGTCGCCCCCGCAACCCACTCGACCGGCAGCCCCCGCCATTGCGCCACGCTCTCCACGGCCGCGCGGTCCGTGACCGGGGCGTCGATCACGGTGACCGGGCGCTCGGCCGGCCACAACGGCAGGCCCGCCTGCTGCAGGAGCTGCTCGATGGCGCGGCCGTCGAAGCCGACCTTGAGCAACTTGTCCGCCGTGGTCGAATACCGCTGCACGTACCTGGTGGGGTTCGCGCCGCTGATCGCCGGGCTGTTCGCGGCTTCGCGCCTGCCGGACGCCTTGACGGCCACGGCCCGCAGCGCCTCGGCCATGCCCGCGGCCCGATCCTCCGGCGTGGCGCCCTTGAGCGGCACGGTGACCTCGTACGGCGGGATCTCGGCACGCGCGGCCACCGGCGCGATGCAGGCCGCGATGCAGGCGAGGGCCGTTGCGAGGGCGTGCCCTCCCGGGCGGACGGTGCGGATGAATGTGCGCATGGATGGGGAAAGCATTCGGCGCCGCAGGCGCCCGTGTAAAATACCACAGCCTCGCCTCTGGACCCGGGGCCGCCTGCCCACGGGAGAGACCCATGCCTGACCACCGACCCACCACCTATCGCGACGCCGGCGTGGACATCGACGCGGGCGACGAACTCGTCGAACGCATCAAGCCTGCCGTCAAGCGCTCCATGCGCCCGGAGGTGCTCGGGGGCCTCGGCGGCTTCGGCGCGCTCGTCGAAGTGCCACTGCATCGCTACCGGCAGCCGGTGATGGTGTCGGGCACCGACGGCGTCGGCACCAAGCTGCGCCTCGCCATCGAGACCGGACGCCACGACACCATCGGCATCGACCTCGTCGCCATGTGCGTGAACGACGTCGTGGTGCAGGGCGCCGAGCCGATCTTCTTCCTCGACTACTACGCCACGGGCCGCCTGCAGGTCGACGTGGCCGAGCGCGTGATCAAGGGCATCGTGGAGGGCTGCCTGCAGGCCGGCTGCGCCCTGGTCGGCGGAGAGACGGCCGAGATGCCCGGCATGTACGAGGGCGACGACTACGACCTGGCGGGTTTCTGCGTGGGCCTCGTCGAGAAGGACCAGATCATCGACGGCAGCCGCACGCGCGCCGGCGACGCGATCATCGGCCTCGCCTCCTCCGGCCCGCACTCCAACGGCTACTCGCTGGTCCGCAAGCTGCTCGTGATGGGCGGCGCCACTCCCGGGACGCAGCTCGACGGCAAGCCGCTCTACGACCTGCTGCTCGCGCCCACGCGCATCTACGTGAAGCCGGTGCTCGCGCTCATGGCCGAGGTGCCGGTGCACGGCGTCGCGCACATCACGGGCGGCGGCCCGACCGGCAACATCCCGCGCACGCTCCCCGACGGGCTCGAGGCCGTCGTCCAGGAAAAGCTCTGGCCGCGGCCGGCGGTGTTCGACTGGCTGCAGAAAGTCGGGCGCATCGAACGCGACGAGATGCACCGCACGTTCAACTGCGGCCTCGGCATGACGGTCACCGTGCCCGCCGCCGACGCCGACCGCGCACTCGCGATCCTGCGCCGTTGCGGCGAGCAGGCGAGCATCGTGGGTGAGGTCCGTGCCGGCTCGCGCGGTGCCGTCATCGAGTGACCGCGCCATGAGCGACGCAGCCGCGAGGCTGCCGATCGTCGTCCTGATCTCGGGCACCGGCAGCAACCTGCGGTCGATCGCCGAGCGCGTCGCCGACGGGACGCTGGCCGTCGAGATCCGCGCCGTGGTCAGCGACAAGCCGGACGCGAAAGGCCTGGCCTGGGCAGCCGGGCACGGGATCGCGACCGTTGCGCTGCCGCCCCGCGACTACCCGGACCGCGCCGCCTTTGACCGGGCGCTCGCCGACACGGTGGCGGGCTTCGCCCCCGGGCTCGTCGTGCTCGCGGGCTTCATGCGCATCCTCGGCGACGAGTTCGTCGATCGCTTCGCCGGCCGCCTCGTCAACATCCATCCGTCGCTGCTGCCGAAGTACCGCGGACTGCACACCCACCGCCGCGTGCTCGAAGCGGGCGACCGCGAGCACGGTGCCAGCGTGCACTTCGTGACGCGCGAACTCGACGGTGGCCCGGTGGTCCTACAGGCACGGGTCCCCGTCCGGGACAGCGACGACGAGTCCACCTTGGCCGCGAAAGTGCTGGCGGAAGAACACGTGATCTATCCCGAGTGCATTGGCTGGTTCGCCACAGGCCGCCTGCGGATGCAGGACGGTGCCGCCTACCTCGACGGCCGCCGCCTCGACACGCCGGTCGTGCGCGCCGCTCGGGGGACTGCGCATGACTGACCGGTTCATCGCGCGCAGGCGCGCCTGGCACTCTGCCGCGCTGCTGGCAGGCGCGGCGCTCGCGCTCGCGGCACCGCTGGCGCACGCCAAGGAAAAGGCGCTGCAGCCGTACAAGGCCCGCTACCAGGTCACCTTTCGCGGTCTCAGCGGCGGACAGATCGAGAGTTCGCTCTCGCGCGGCAGCGCGCCGGGGCAGTGGCTGTACGAGACGCGCGCCTTCCCGAGCCTGCTCGGCCGCGTCGCGGTGAGCCCGCACGCCCGCGAGCGCAGCACCATGCAGGTCACGCCAACGGGCGTCCGGCCGCTCACCTTCGATTTCAACGACGGCAGCGACAGTTCGAGCAAGGACGTCCGCTTCAGGTTCGACTGGACGGCGGGCCGGGTACAGGGCGAGGCCGAGGGCGTGCCGTTCGAACTCGCGGTGCAGCCCGGCACGCAGGACACCGCCTCGGTCCAGGCGGCGATGATCATCGAACTGCTTGCCGGCCGCTCACCGGCCGGATTCCCGATCCTGACGGGCCGCAGGCTGCGCGAGTACCGCTACTGGTACGAGGGGAAGGCCACGGTGATGACGCCGTTCGGCCAGTTCGAGGCGGTGGTCTGGGCCAACCAGCGCGATGGCTCGACGCGCGTCACCAAGGTCTGGCACGCGCCGGCGCTCGGCTACGTGCCGGTGCAGGCGATCCAGTACCGCAAGGGGCAGGCAGAGACGCAGATGAAGCTGCTCGCGCTGACGCGCGAGCAGTGAATAGTGATTAGTGAATGGTGAATAGGGAGACGATCGGTCCCAATCACCAATCACCAATCACCAATCACCAATCACTATTCCCTATTCACTTCCTCAGGCCTTCGGCAGCGTCACTCCCCGCTGCCCCTGGTACTTGCCGCCGCGGTCGCGGTACGACACGTCGCAGACCTCGTCCGACTCGAAGAACAGCATCTGCGCGACGCCTTCATTGGCGTAGATCTTCGCGGGCAGCGGCGTGGTGTTGGAGAACTCGAGCGTCACGTGCCCTTCCCACTCCGGCTCGAGCGGCGTCACGTTGACGATGATGCCGCAGCGCGCGTAGGTCGACTTGCCCAGGCACACGGTGAGCACGCTGCGCGGGATGCGGAAATACTCGACCGTGCGGGCGAGCGCGAACGAGTTGGGCGGGATGATGCAGATGTCGCCCGAGAAGTCGACGAAGGAATTTGGGTCGAAATCCTTCGGGTCGACGATCGTCGAGTTGATGTTGGTGAAGATCTTGAACTCGGAGGCGCAGCGCACGTCGTAGCCGTAGCTCGACGTGCCGTACGACACGATGCGGCGGCCGTCCACCTCGCGCACCTGGCCGGGCGCGAAGGGCTCGATCATGCCGTGCTGCTCGGCCATGCGACGGATCCAGCGATCGGACTTGATGCTCACGGTCAGGTGTCCTCGACGGTAATGCGGGGGGCGGCGGGCGCCGTCGCGGTGGCGATCGACAGGCGCGCCGCGGTGCGGCGGGCGGTCTCGAGATAGGCGCGACCGACCGGACCGTCGGGGTCGGCGATCACGGTGGGCCGGCCGGCGTCGGTCTCCTCGCGGATGCGGATGTCGAGCGGCAACGCCCCGAGCAGCGCGACGCCGTATTGCTCGGCCATGCGCACGCCGCCGCCGGTGCCGAAGATCGGCTCCTCGTGGCCGCACTTCGAGCACACGTGGGTGCTCATGTTCTCCACCACGCCGAGCACCGGGATCGAGACCTTCTGGAACATGCGCAGGCCCTTGCGGGCGTCGAGCAGCGCGATGTCCTGCGGGGTGGTGACGACCACGGCACCACTCACCGGCACCCGCTGCGCGAGCGTGAGCTGGATGTCGCCGGTGCCGGGCGGCATGTCGACGACGAGGTAGTCGAGCTCGCCCCAGTTCGTGTCGCCGAGCAGCTGCGTGAGGGCCTGGGTGACCATCGGGCCACGCCAGACCATCGGCTGCTCCTCGTCGATCAGGAAGCCGATCGAGCTCACCTTGACGCCGTACGCCTCGAGCGGTTCGATGCGCTTGCCGTCGCGGCTCATGGGCCGCTCGCCCTGGAGGCCCATCATGCGTGGCTGGCTCGGGCCGTAGATGTCGGCATCGAGCAGGCCGACCTTGGCCCCCTCGAGCGCCAGCGCGAGGGCCAGGTTGACCGCGGTGGTGGACTTGCCGACGCCGCCCTTGCCGGAGGCCACGGCAACGACGTTGCGGATCCCCGGCAGGTGCTGCAGGCTGCCCTGCACGGCCTGGGCCGCGACGTGCCACGAAACCTCGACCCGGGCCGGGCCGGCCCCGGGCTCGGCGGCCAGCAGCCGCTGCAGGGTGGCCGCCAGTTCGGGCCCGTAACGGAGTGCCGGGAAGCCGAGTTCGACCTCCACGAGGGCCATCCCGCCCTCCAGTCTGACGGACTTCACAGCTTTGGCGGCACTTAAGGGCATCCCGAGGTGCGGTTCGACATAATTCTCGACCACACGGCGGACTTCGCGGACGCGATCGTCGGTCATGGTTTGGGACAGCGGGAGAGCGGCATGAGCCGGAAGCGTTGGATTGTAGCCGAAACCCTGTACGGGCGACCCTTCCAAGGGGGCGTGTCCCGCATGGCATACTTGGGAGCCGCCCGCCCCGTTCGTCCCGGGTCGGGCCACTTGATGGCCGATCACTGACCCGCGAGGCCCCGCCAGCGCGCCTGGATCCCTGTTGCCACCATGAGTTTCTTCACCAACCTGCGGGCCGAGCGCCTCATCGCCGACATCAAGGCGGCAGGCGGCGCCGATGACGACGCCGCGCGCAGGTCGTTCGAGAAGCTCGGCCAGCTCGGGGCGTCCGCGATTCCACGGATCATCGACGCCCTCGCCAACGCCGACAAGAACGAGACGGCCGGATTCGTCGGCGTGCTCGCGAGCCTGCTCGACAACAAGACGCTGCCCACGGTCGCCGCGGGGCTGAACGACGGCAACCAGCGCACGGTCGCCGCGCTCACCTGGGCGCTTTCGAGTGCGCGCGGCTACAGCCCGCAGCTGCTGCTCGGCCTGCTCGACGACAAGTCGATACCGAAGGGCCCGCTGGTGAGCGCGATCGCCGCGCAGAAGAGCCGCCTCGCGGCGCGCGACGTACTGAAGCACGCGTACAACCAGGAGCCGGCCGAGAAGGCGGCGCTGTTCCGGGTTGTCGCGGACATCGCGGACGAGAGCCTGGTGCCCGAGCTCGTGAGCCGGCTCGAGGGCAAGGACCCGATCGCCCGGACGCACATCATCAACATCCTCGCGCGCTTCAATCGGCCGGACGTGGCCGCGGCGCTGCAGGTCCAGCTCAAGGACACCAACAAGTTCATCCGCCAGGCGGTGCTGACGGCACTCGCGCGGCTGGGCGCCAGCGTCGACCCGGCCCTGCTCTGCGAGGTGCTGCGCGACCCCGACGTGGAGACGCAGCAGAAGGCGATCGACGCCGTGGTGCGCGCGAACCACCCCGACACCATGCAGCACCTCGTCAAGGTGCTGCGCGACGAGGACGAGGGCGCGCGGCGCGCGGCGGTCGAGGTACTGAACGAGATCGGCACGCCGCAGCACGTGAAGTACCTGCTGCAGTCGATCAAGGACGACGACTGGTGGGTGCGCAGCCGCGCCGCCGACGCGCTCGCCAAGATCGGCGGCGCCCGCGTGATCGAGGCGGCCCTCGAGCTGATCCGCGACCAGGACGAGGACGTGCGCCGCGCGGCGATCGAGATCCTCAACCAGACCAAGGACGAGCGCGCCGTCGGCTTCCTGATCGAGGCCACCAAGGACCCGGACTGGTGGGTGCGCGAGCGCGCGGTGGATGCGCTCGCCGAGATCGGCAGCCGCCGTGCCCTGCCCGCGGTGGTCGCCCTGCTCGAGAACGCCGACGACCGCTCGCTGCCGACCGTGGTGCGCGCGCTGGGCAAGCTCGGCGACGCCTCGCACGTCACGCGCCTGGTGCCGCTCCTCGAGCACGGGTCCAAGGAGGTGCGCCTGGAGACGATCACGGCGCTCACCCGCCTCGTCGACGAGCGGACCTCGGACGCGGTGCGCGCCAAGCTCGAGGCCTTCGGCACGGCGGCCGCGGATCCGACGGTGGGCCACGCGGCCCTGCGCGCCGTGGGCGACCTCGACAGCCGCTTCTCGAGCGGCGCCATCGCGGTGCGCGAGGACGCGGCCCGCCACGCGGAGCCCGCGCGCACCCTGCTCGTCGAGCGTGCGGACATCGAAGGGATGATGCGCCAGTCGCGCGAGCAGGCGCGGCTCGACATCTCCACCCTCAAGCCGGGCGACGTGCTCGAGGGCCGCTACAAGTTCGTGCAGAAGATCGGCAAGGGCGCCTTCGGCACCGTGCTCCTCATGGAGGACACGGTCGTGGAGGAGCGCCTCGTGCTCAAGTT
Source organism: Gammaproteobacteria bacterium (assembly GCA_019136105.1). Taxonomy (GTDB): domain Bacteria; phylum Pseudomonadota; class Gammaproteobacteria; order Steroidobacterales; family Steroidobacteraceae; genus RPQJ01. Next base: position 3,836 of record JAGVUU010000012.1, on the reverse strand, counting down.
CCTGAACCCGAACGTCTCCCAGGACGAGGAGATGATGAAGCGGTTCGTGCACGAGCTGCGCTACTCGCGCAAGATCACGCACCGCAACGTCATCCGCATCTACGACTTCCTGTACATACGCGGCAACTACGCCATCTCGATGGAGTACTTCCAGTCGCACACGCTCGGCAACGAGGTGAACGAGAAGCCGCTGCCGCTCGCCAGGGCCGTGCGCTTCGCCACCGACATCGCGACCGGCATGGCGGTGGCGCACCAGTCGGGCATCATCCACCGCGACCTGAAGCCGGCCAACGTGCTGATCGACGACTCGGGGCTGGTCAAGATCGTGGACTTCGGCGTCGCCGCGGCCCAGCACCAGGGCGATACGCAGCTCACCAAGACCGGCTACGTGATCGGCTCGCCGAAGTACATGGCGCCCGAGCAGATCCTCGGCAAGAAGGTCGACGAGCGCGCCGACATCTACAGCCTCGGCGTGATCCTCTACGAGATGCTCACGGGCGAGCCGCCCTACCACCGCGGCGACCACATGGCGGTGATGTACCAGCACGTGCAGGGCAAGGCGAAGCCGCCGATCGAGCTCAACGCCGCGATCCCGCCGGGACTCTCGGAGATCGTGATGAAGGCGATGGCTGTGGACAAGGCGCGCCGCTTCCAGAGCATGGACGAGTTGCGCGCGGCCCTCGAGAAGTACCTGTGAGCGGACCATGGCCCGTATCGACGCATTCCTGAAGCTCGGCGCCGCGCAAGGCTGCTCCGACGTGCACCTCGCCGTGGGCGTGCCGCCAATGCTGCGCATGAACGGCGAGCTGCTGCCGATCAAGTTCCGCAACCTCGGCGAGGCCGAGCTCGAAAGCTACGTCACCGAGATCCTGAGCCCCGCCCAGCAGGAGCAGTTCCGCAAGGGCCACGACATCGACTTCTCCTACGTCGCGGAGAGCGGCGCGCGCTTCCGCGTCAACCTGTTCCGCAAGGACACCGGGGTGGGCGCGGTGTTCCGCACCATCCCGACCGACGTGCCGACGCTCGAGTCGCTCGGCCTGCCGCCGGTCGTGAAGAAGTTCTGCGACTACCACCAGGGCATGGTGCTGGTCACCGGCTCCACGGGCACCGGCAAGTCCACGACGCTCGCGGCGATGATCGACCTCCTCAACCGCTCGCGACGCCTCAACATCGTGAGCCTCGAGGACCCGATCGAGTTCGTCCATCGCAGCAAGAGCTCGCAGGTCATCCAGCGCGAGCTGCACACGCACCTGCCGTCGTTCGCCGAGGGCGTGCGAGCCGCGATGCGCGAGGACCCGGACGTGATCCTGATCGGCGAACTGCGCGACGCCGACACGGTGCGCTGGGCGATGACCGCCGCCGAGACCGGCCACCTCGTGCTCGGCACGCTGCACACCACCAGTGCCGTGAAGACGATCGACCGCATGGTGGACGCGCTGCCCGCCGAGGAGCGCGAGCAGACCAAGAGCTTCATGTCGCAGAGCCTCATCGGCGTGGTGACGCAGGTGCTGGTGCGCACGCCCGACCTGCGCGGGCGCCGCGCGGTGTGCGAGGTCATGGTCATGAACCGCGCGATCGGCAAGCTGATCATGACCGACCAGACGCACATGGTCCCGTCGCAGCTGCAGACGGGCAAGGACCTCGGCATGCAGACCCTGGACCAGGCGCTGCTCGGGGCCATCGCGGCCAAGGAGATCGACCCGGAGGACGCGTTCAATTACGCCGTGGACAAGAAGCCGTTCACCCGCTTCGTGCCGGATGGCACGGCGATCCTGAAGGCGGACGTCACGCAGGGGCTCGCGTAATGGGCACGGATGGCAGCGAGATCACCGCGGCCGAGGCCGCCCCGCACGTCCCGCGGCGCATCGACGAGTACCTGACGGACGTGCTCTCGAAGGGCGGTTCCGACCTGCACTTCGTGGCCGGCGACCCGCCCCGCATCCGCGTCTATGGCGAGCTGCAGGCGCTGCGCGACCAGCCGCTCGGCCAGGATCAGGTGCGCGAAGCAATGACGGAGATCATGACCCGGCGGGCGCTGGAGCGCCTCGAGGAAATGGACGGCGCCGACTTCGCCTACACCATCCCGGGCGTGTCGCGCTTCCGCGTCAACGTGTTCCGGCACATCGGCGGCCTGGGCGCCGTGTTCCGCGCCATCCCGTCGAAGGCGCTCACGCTCGACCAGCTGAACATGCCCGAGTCGGTGCGCAGCCTGTGCCGCGCGAACAACGGCCTGATCCTGGTCACCGGCAAGACCGGTTCCGGCAAGTCGACCACGCTCGCGGCGATGATCGACGACATCAACGCGCGGGTGAAGGGCCACATCCTCACGATCGAGGACCCCATCGAGTTCGTGCACCCGCGCAAGAACTGCCTGGTGAGCCAGCGCGAGGTCGGCGTGCACAGCCCGGGCTTCGCCGAGGCCCTGCACTCGGCACTGCGCGAAGACCCGGACGTCGTGCTGGTGGGCGAATTGCGCGACCTCGAGACGATGAGCATCGCGGTCACCGCGGCGGAGATGGGCATCCTGGTGATGGGCACGCTGCACACCAACGGCGCGGCCGCCACGGTGGACCGCATCGTGAACGCGTTCCCCGCGGACAAGCAGGCCCACGTGCGCACCATGCTCTCGACGTCGCTGCGCGGCGTGATCTCGCAGCAGCTGATCCCGCGGGCCGACAAGCGCGGCCGGGTCGCGGCACTCGAGATCCTCGTCAACACGCCGGCCGTCTCGAACCTGATCCGCCAGGGCAAGCTCGACCAGCTCGAGAACACCATGCAGAGCGGTGGCCAGCACGGCATGCGCACCATGGACTCGGCGATTCAGGAACTGCTCGACAAGGGCGTCATCGCCGGGCGCTCCGCCTACGAGAAAGGCATCAACAAGCAGCGCTTCGAGCACCTGAAGGACATGGGCTGAACCGGGGGGCGTGGCATAATCCCCGGCCCCACGCCGGACCCCGCGCCCATGAGCCCGAACACCCGCCGCACCATCCTCGTCACGAGCGCGCTGCCTTACGCGAACGGCGCCCCGCACCTCGGCCACATGGTCGAGTACGTGCAGACCGACATCTGGGTGCGGTTCCAGCGCCTGCGCGGGCACGACGTGCTGTTCATCTGGGCGAGCGACGCCCACGGCACGCCGATCATGCTCAAGGCGCGCCAGGAGGGCATCACGCCCGAGGAGCTGATCGCGCGCGTCGGCGCCGAACAGCGCCGCGATTTCGACGCGTTCGACATCTCCTACGACAATTTCCACACCACCCACTCGGACGAGAACCGCGAGATCACCTACGAGATCTACCGGCGGCTCGCCGCGGCGGGCCACATCCGCCGCGAGACCATCGTGCAGGCGTACGACGAGCAGGCGCAGATGTTCCTGCCCGACCGCTACGTGCGCGGCACCTGTCCGAAGTGCGGCGCCCTCGACCAGTATGGCGACAGCTGCGAGGCCTGCGGCGCCACCTACACGCCCGCCGACCTGGTCAACCCGGTCTCCGTGGTGAGCGGCACGCCCCCCGTGCAGCGGGAGTCGGAGCACCTGTTCTTCAAGCTCGGCGACTTCGAGCAGTGGCTGCGCGAGTGGACCGGCGCAGGCCGCCTGCAGCCGGCCGTCACCGCCAAGCTCGACGAGTGGTTCGGCGCCGGCCTGCGCGACTGGGACATCTCGCGCGACGCACCCTACTTCGGCTTCGAGATCCCCGGCGAGAAGGACAAGTACTTCTACGTGTGGCTCGACGCGCCGATCGGCTATGTCGGCAGTTTCCTGCACTATTGCCGGCGCACCGGGCTCGACTTCGACCGCTACTGGAAGCCCGGCAGCGACGTCGAGGTCTACC
>JAGVUU010000305.1 GCA_019136105.1 Gammaproteobacteria bacterium | reverse complement strand
GTGCGCGGCGAGGGTAGTGTGTCGGCCGTTGATGCGAATATTCATTCGCCCGTATCGGCCTGTTCCATCTCGCCGGCCTGTCCAGTTCCAGCACGGCGTGCCGTTGTAGCTGTCCAGGTCCGACAGGTGTGTGTTCCTCAGTATTCGCTGCGCCATCTTCTCGTCGTGCATTGTTGAAACGCTCCCGTTACCTGATTACCGGCCTGTTGTTGCTCGCCTGCACGCCGGTGTGCGCGCGTACCCACACCCCTTGACAGAGCTTTGGGCGGAGGGGTGGTGCCCGATCAGGCTACGAGGTGGGAGCCGGCCCCGAGTCCCGTGCATGTCACTACACGGGGCGAGGAGGTGCAGGCTTCCGCCCTACTTGTTAGATGAGATCGTCGGCGGCGCCGCTCGACAGATCATCGAAATCGTCGGCCGAAGCCGGGGCCGAGCCGCCGAAGGCATCGCCGTCGCGCTCGAACTGAACGCCCGAGAGCGTCGCGTTGATGCGGCGGCCGTACTGGTTGTCCTGGGCCCACAGCTCGACGATCGCGGCCACGTAGCAGCCGGCGTAGGGCTTGCCGTCAGCGGCGACGAGCGGGGTGCGGTCGCGGTCGACCACGGTCGGCCGGGACTTCGACGAGGCGTTCAGGCAGTGCATGTCTTCGAATCCGTCATACACCTCGCCCTCGCTGTTCGTGAGCGCGGATTCCTTGTAGCACACGCGGCCCTTCTTCTTGAGCTCGGCCAGGATGCCATCGGCCTTGGCGCCCCACTTCGACTTCGCGGCTTCGGAGACCGCCGAGGCGAGAGCCTTGGCCGACTCGCTGCTGGGGTCGATCGCGAACGCTGCAGAGAAGCGCGGCTCGCCTTCGCCGCCGACAGCCTTCGGTTCGAACAGCGCGGGGAATGCCAAGCGGCCTTTGATTTTCACTTTCATTTCGGTATTCCTTTCAGATCAGATCGTCGACGTTCGGGGCTTCCGTGGTCAGGTCGTCGAATTCCTCGATCACGGGTTTCACTTCAACTGCCTGCCGCTGGTCGTTCTGCGGCGCGACACTCAGCGGCGGTTCGCCCTGCACGATGAGCGCTTCCAGCTTCTTCCAGCGGCGCGGGGTGGGCGCCAGTACCTTCTCGGCCACGGTCGGCGAGATCACCTTCTTCGTGTACATCTCGTCGGCCTTGAGCCGCATCGACTTCATCGCCTGCTCGGCCTGCTCGGCGTCCGCCCACTTGCGTGCGGGCTTGCGGCCCTGCACCAGCTTGTAGCCCGGCACCTTTTCACCCGCCAGCAGCCGCCGTTCGGTCTCAGCGCGCACCGCTTTGCACCAGTCTTCGACCAGGCCGACCTTTTCCATCGACGAGGCCAGCCACGCAGACGGGGCGGACTGCTGCGGCACGACTGCCGGCGTGTCGGCCGTGAGGTCGTCGAATTCTTCGGGAGTGGCGGGTAAGGACTGGAACACCGTCTGCACGACCACGTCGCGCAGTGCCGAGCACGTAGCCTTCGCCTTGCACCAGCGGCAGCCCTTCTCGGACGGGTTCAGGTAGTCTGCTTCACCCGGCGTGCCGATCCACGTAGCCCGGCATTCGTAGGCGTCGTAGGACCGCGCGGCGCCGACTCGGAGGTAACTGATCCGCTCCTGCAGTTCATGGATCGGAATCACCCACTCATCCGGGCCGCTCGTGCGAACCTGATGGATCACCATCCGCACGTGCTTCGGTTCAGCGCCGAGGAGTTCAGCAACACGCAGCGCGCCCGATGCGTACATCAGGAGCTGCAGGTTGCCCTCGGCCGACACCGGTTCGCCGCGGCCGTACTTGAGGTCATGGACCTGCAGCTCTTCGCCGTCTGCCGTCAGAATCCAGGCGTCCGCCCGGCCGGTGGCGCCGTCCTCGCCCGTGATGTGGTCGATCGGCACGTCCTGCTCGACGTTGAGCTCGTGTTCGAAGTCGAACGGGCTTTCCGGCTTTTCACCCGCGTACTGGCGGATCGCGTCGACGTAGGCCTGCACGTACTCGACCATCTCGTCGTCGACTTCCACGGTGACGCCCGGGCGGATCGGCACGTACCGGCCGGCGAAGGCCGCCGCGTCGGTCGTCTGCTCGAAACACCAGGTCGCCACGGTGTGGGCAGCCGTGCCTTCGTCGGCGTAGCTGCTCGGCTGGTCGTCGAGGCCGTCTTCCATCGCGATCTTGCCGACGCAGGTCGACCAGCCGGCAGCACCCGACGGCGACCACTTGGCGTGGTATTCATCCGCGGCCATGATCAGCCTTCCGTGCCGAAGCGCTGGTAGAGCTCGGCGTACTGCGCCGGGTTGGCGAGGCTGACCTTCTCCAGGCCGAACTCGCGCAGCACGTCCTGGGCGGCCGGCACTCCGCGCACCTTGCAGAACTCGCGGAACTGGTCCTTCAGTGCGTCCAGCGTGACGTCAGTCACAGCAGTCGAGCGCGGCTGTTCGGCCTCCGCACTTGCGGCAGTGGGGCTCGTTGCGCCGCCCGTCTTCCCGGGCGCAGCGGTCTCCGCACCCTCCGCGGCAGTACGCTGCGTATTGGCAGCGGAGTCCTGTGTCGCGGCAGACGTGGTCGGCTTTTTTGCCTGGAGGGTCTCCTTCAGATTCGCAGACGCCGTCGAGGTCGTGAGCAGGGCGAGCTTCGCCAGCTCGGCTTCGTTGTTGATGGTGAACGTGATGGTGATCGGGAACATTCGATTCTCCTGGTGTAAAGGCCCGCGGGCCGCGCGGGCGGCGGGTTCAGTAGAGCAGCGTGGCTGCTTCGTTGGTGGCATCTTCCGCGTAGCGGTGCTCGCCAGCCTCGTCGTCGAGATCGAGCGCGGCCAGGGCGGCCAATGCGGAGAGGTAACGCGCCGCGTCGAGCTCGGCCTGCGCGTAGGTGTCGCGGACCGGGTAGCGGTCACCGGTCTCGGTGTGCCACGCATACCACGCGGTGGTGCGGTCAGTGTCGCTGCGTTGCGTGCCGACGATCACCCAAGGATAGAGGTCGCCGACGCTGTGGGCCTGCAGGCCCGAGGTTCCGATGTGTGCCATGTCTGTTGCTCCGGTTGTGGTTTGTTGGTGACCCCTTGAGGGGGTCAGTCTCGGGCCGGCCTTTCGCCAGCCCTAAAGGAACTCAGTCCTTGAACACCTCGCCGCGGCGCAGGGCCTCGGTGTAGGCCGGCGACACGCGCACTTCCGGCGCGGGCTTGGCGCAGTCCGCCGAGGTGAGCACGCGGGTGGTTTCGCCGTGCTTCTCGAGGATCGCGTTCGCCTGGGCGGCCTGGGCGTTCAGCTTGTGGATGGTGACGATGCCGTGCATGGTGGTTTCCTTTCGGTGTGAAGAAGAATTATCGCCCGGGCTGGACGAACTCGAACTGTACCTCGTGGCACTGCGCGAGGACACATTCCTGCTCGAGGGCGGACGCGATCTGGGCGGCGAGGGTTCGGGCCAAAGCCAAGGCCGGCCCGCGCGGGGCGTCCTGAATCCAGGTCACGGTGAAGCAGCGCTCCTGAGCGCCGCGCCAGACACCGACGCCGTGGGTGGCCGCGAAGCCGTCGACGCCGGCGGTCTGCAGCAGGCCGGACACCGCGGCGAGCGACGTCTCAGGGTCGAGCAGATCGCCCGCCTTCGTGGTCAGGCCGATAGACAGCTTGAATTCTACTTGTGACATGTCAGTTGCTCCGGGTTGTGTTTGACAGAGATTCCACTATACACAAACTGTCGGTTCTCTGCAGGTTATGGCGGCATTACTCTAGGTTATAGGAGAACACGGGCCAGTCCGGGTTCAGCATGAACAGCTTCGTCGAGCGGTCATAGATCAGCGCCGGATCGTCCGCGCGCTGCGCGTGACGCCGCATGAGGTAGCAGACGACGCCCACCTCAACGCCTGGGCGTATCGCGGCCCGCACGGCGCCCATGAACTCCTCGCCCGCCGGGTCGAAGGCCTTGCCTGGGCCGTACAGGCGATGTGCGAGAACGACCAGCTTCATCACCCCGGAGGCGCCGAGGTGTTCGCGCGCTCTGTGCCGCCGCTTGCGTATGCGCTGATCGGCGGGCGTCAAGACCTTTGCCGGCTTGGTCGGGGTTTCGGTGGCCGGAGGGGTTATCCCCAGCCCCCAGGCTATGATCGGGTCATTCATGTTTTTCCTCGTACCTTTCCCATTCCGGCCAGGTTCGGTCCAGCCAGTCAAAAAGCGCCGCGCGTGTGGAGAAACGGGTGCCGGATTCTGCGGCGTCGGCCACCTGGGCAGGCACCGGCCCGCGGAGACGCAAAACGAAACCGTCGACACAGAATCCGATGCGGCCGAACCGGGGCGGCCGGTCCGCTTCCATCTTCTCGAACATCGCCAGAATCTCCCGCTCGCTGCTCGCCGGGTCATGTGCTGTCCGGTGCTCGAACAGCAGCCGTTGAAGCCTGTCGCGCGGGGTCATCGCGGTGCCACCGTTCCGCAAGAGCATT
>JAGVUU010000330.1 GCA_019136105.1 Gammaproteobacteria bacterium | reverse complement strand
GGACCGCGTCGCCATCATCGGCCCGAATGGCATCGGCAAGACGACGCTGATGAAGTGCCTGGCCGGCGAGCTCACGCCGACGGCCGGCCGGATCACCTGGGTCGAGAACGCGCAGCCGGGCTACATGCCGCAGGACCCGCAGGCCGAATTCGAGTCGAAGGTCGACCTGTTCGGCTGGATGTCACAGTGGACGGGCAAGGCGGACGACGACAAGATCGTGCGCGCAACGCTCGGCAGGCTGCTGTTCTCGGGCGACGAGGTCAAGAAGCCGGTGAAGGTGCTGTCCGGCGGCGAGAAGGGCCGCATGATCTACGGCAAGCTGATCCTGACCAAGCCGAACGTCATGCTCATGGACGAGCCCACCAACCACATGGACATGGAGACGATCGAGTCGCTGCAGATCGGCCTGGAGAAATACCCGGGCACGCTGATCTTCGTCTCGCACGACCGGGAATTCGTCGGCAGCCTCGCCAATCGCGTCATCGAGCTGAAGCCGGACGGCAGCGTCCAGGATTTCAGGGGCAGCTACGACGAGTACCTCGACATGCAAGGGCTCGAATCGTAGGCAGCCACCGGCCCGGCGGCTCAGCCCGCCGGCCCCAGCATCCCCGCCTTGCGCAGCTCGTCCACGATCGCGGTGGCCGACTCCTCCGAGCTGGTGTGTGTCGTGTCGATGTAGATCTCGGGCTTCTCCGGCGGCTCGTACGGCGAGTCGATGCCGGTGAAGTTCTTCAGTTCGCCGCGGCGCGCCTTCGCGTACAGGCCCTTCACGTCGCGGGCTTCGGCCACCGCGAGCGGCGTGTCCACGTGCACCTCGAAGAACTCGCCGAACTCGAACAGTGAGCGGGCCATGCGCCGCTCGGCCCGGAACGGCGAGATGAACGACACCATCACGATCAGTCCGGCGTCGGTCATCAGCTTGGCCACCTCGGCGACGCGGCGGATGTTCTCCACGCGGTCGGTGTCGGTGAAGCCGAGGTCGCGGTTGAGCCCGTGACGCACGTTGTCGCCGTCGAGCAGGTAGGTGTGGCGGCCGAGCGCGTGCAGCTGCTTCTCGACGAGGTTCGCGATGGTGGACTTGCCCGCGCCCGACAGGCCCGTGAACCACAGCACGCAGGGCTTCTGGCCCTTGAGCGCGGCGCGCGAGCCCTTGTGGATGTCGAGCGCCTGCCAGTGGATGTTCTGCGAGCGGCGCAGCGCGAAGTGGATGAGCCCCGCGCCCACGGTGTGGTTCGACAGCCGGTCGATGAGGATGAAGCCGCCGGTGTCGCGGTTCTCGGCGTACGGGTCGAACGCGATCGGATGGTCGAGCGCCACGTTGCAGACGCCGATCTCGTTGAGCCCCAGCTTCTTCGCCGCGAGGTGCTCGAGCGTGTTGACGTTCACCTTGTACTTGGGCTCGGTGATCGTGGCGGACACCTGCTTGGTGCCGATCTTCATCCAGTAAGGGCGGCCCGGCAGCATGGGCTCGTCCGCCATCCAGATGATCGTGGTCTCGAACTGGTCGGCCACGTGCGGCGGCGCGCTGGTGCAGGCGAGCACGTCGCCGCGGCTCACGTCGATTTCGTCCTCGAGCGTGAGCGTCACGGACTGGCCGGCCACTGCGCGCCCGAGATCGCCCTCCATCGTGACGATGCGCGCCACGCGGCTCTCGCGGCCGGACGGCACGACGCGGATCTTCTCGCCCTGGCTCACCGTGCCGCTCACGATCGTGCCCGCGAAGCCGCGGAAGTCGAGGTTCGGGCGGTTGACCCACTGCACCGGCAGGCGGAACGGCTGGTGCTGCAGGCGGTCCTCGATCTCGACGGTCTCGAGGTAACCCATGAGCGTTGGCCCGTGGTACCAGGGCGTGTGGCTGCTCGGGGCCGTGATGTTGTCGCCCTTCAGTCCGGACACCGGGATCGGCACGATGTCGTGCAGGTCGATCTGCTTCGCGAAATCACGGTACTCGGCGACGATCGCGTCGTAGATCTCGTGCGAGTAATCGACGAGGTCCATCTTGTTGATGGCGAGCACCACCTTGCGGATGCCGAGCAGCGACACGAGGTAGCTGTGGCGGCGCGTCTGCGTGAGCACGCCCTTGCGCGCGTCGATCAGGATCACGGCGAGGTCGGCCGTCGAGCCGCCCGTCACCATGTTGCGCGTGTACTGCTCGTGCCCCGGCGTGTCGGCGACGATGAACTTGCGCTTGTCGGTCGAGAAGAAGCGGTAGGCGACGTCGATGGTGATGCCCTGCTCGCGCTCGGCGGCAAGGCCGTCCACCAGCAGCGCGAAGTCGAGGTCGCCACCCTGCGTGCCGACCTTCTTCGAGTCGGCCTCGAGTGCCGCGAGCTGGTCCTCGAAGATCATCTTCGAGTCGTACAGCAGGCGGCCGATCAGGGTGGACTTGCCGTCGTCCACGCTGCCGCAGGTGATGAACCTGAGCAGGCTCTTGTGCTCGTGGGCGTGCAGGTAGGCCTCGATGTCCTGCTCGATCAGGTCGGAGACGTGGGCCATCAGAAGTACCCCTCCTGCTTCTTCTTCTCCATGGACGCCGACTGGTCGTGGTCGATCACCCGGCCCTGCCGCTCGGAGCTGGTGGTGAGCAGCATCTCCTGGATGATCGCGGGCAGCGTGTCGGCCTCGCTCTCGATCGCACCGGTGAGCGGGTAGCAACCGAGCGTGCGGAAGCGGACCTTCTTCATCATCGGCCGTTCGCCCGGGTAGAGCGGCATGCGGTCGTCGTCCACCATGATCAGCGTGCCGTCGCGTTCCACCACCGGGCGCACGGCGGCGAAGTACAGCGGCACGATCGGGATGTTGCGCAGGTAGATGTACTGCCAGATGTCGAGCTCGGTCCAGTTCGACATCGGGAACACGCGGATCGATTCGCCCTTGTGCTTGCGCGCGTTGTAGATGCGCCAGAGCTCGGGGCGCTGGTTCTTCGGGTCCCAGCGGTGCTGCGCCGAGCGGAACGAGAAGATGCGCTCCTTGGCGCGGCTCTTTTCCTCGTCGCGGCGCGCGCCGCCGAACGCGGCGTCGAAGCCGTACTTGTCGAGCGCCTGCTTGAGCGCCTGCGTCTTCATCACGTCGGTGTGGATCGCCGAGCCGTGCGTGAACGGGTTGATGCCCTGCGCGAGCCCCTCGGGGTTGGTGTACACGAGCAGTTCGAAGCCGTGCTCGTTCATCATGCGCTCGCGGAACGCGTACATGTCACGGAACTTCCACTTGGTGTCCACGTGCAGCAGCGGGAACGGCAGCTTGGCGGGGTAGAACGCCTTCAGCGCGAGGTACAGCATCACCGCGCTGTCCTTGCCGATGGAATAGAGCATCACCGGCTTGTCGCACTCGGCGACGACCTCGCGCATGATCTGGATGGCCTCGGCTTCCAGACGCTCGAGGTGGGTGAGGGTACGGTGGTCCACGACGTCGTTCATGCGATCTTCACCACGGCTCGGCCGATGACCCGGCCCTTCACGTAAGCGTCGAACTGCCCGGGCAGCTCCGCGAACGGCACGACCTTGCTGCAGATGCGGTCGAGCTGCGCCGGCTTCAGGTCGCCGGCGATGCGCCCCCACACGGCGAGGCGCACGTCACGCGGCGTGAGCACCGAGTTGATGCCGAGCAGGTTCACGCCGCGCAGGATGAACGGCATCACGGTCGTCTCGAGCCTGGGTCCGCCCGCGAGGCCGATGCTCGCGATGTTGCCCCACTGGTCGGTGGTGCGCGTGAGCCACGTGAGCAGCTCGCCGCCGACGTTGTCGATGGCACCCGCCCACTGCGCCTTTTCCATCGGCTTGGAGCCGAGGTTGATCTCCTGCCGGCGCAGGATCCGCGCGGCACCGATCTCGCGCAGGTAGTCGTCGGCCTCGGGCTTGCCGCTCACCGCCACCACTTCGTAGCCGCGGCCCGCGAGCATGTTGATCGCGAGGCTGCCGACCCCGCCCGTCGCGCCCGTCACGACCACGGGCCGGTTCGCCGGCGCCTGGCCGTTCTGCTCCATGCGGTGAATGGCGAGCGCGGCCGTGAAGCCCGCCGTGCCGATCTTCATGGCGTCGGCCGTGCCCATGCCCGCCGGCAGCGGGATCACCCAGTCGCCGTCGAGCCTCGCGTATTCCGCGTAACCGCCATCGTGCGTCTCGCTCAGGCCACAGCCCGTGACCAGCACGTGCTGGCCCGCCGTGTAGCGCGGATCACGCGAACCCACCACCGTGCCGGCGAGGTCGATGCCGCCGACGAGCGGATACTTGCGCAGGATGCGGCCCGCACCGGTGGCGGCCAGCGCGTCCTTGTAGTTGATCGTCGAGTACTCGACCCGCACCACGACGTCGCCTGGCCCGAGGTCGTCGAGCGTCAGCTGGTCGAAGCGCGCGACGATGCGGCCGTCGAGTTCGTGGATGCGGTAGGCGGTGAAGGGCTTCATGGCGGATGGCGGATGGCGGATGGCGGATGGCGGATGGCGGATAGCGGATAGTGTAAGGGGACAGGGGAC
>JAGVUU010000133.1 GCA_019136105.1 Gammaproteobacteria bacterium | reverse complement strand
TCGACGCCGATCGCGAGGCTCGCGTACGGCGGCAGCACGATCGGGCCGCCGTCGCCGAGCACAGGGTGCCCCGCGCCGTTGGTCAGCAGCCCGTCGGCATCCACGCGCAGGTCGCCGGCGCGCGTGTAGGCCTCGCGCCCGTCGCGGGCCTGCACGGCAATCCAGCCCGGGCCGTCGACGGCGACGTCGAGCGGCCGTCCGGTGGTCTGCACGGCCCCGATGCTGGAGTTCCAGCCGGCGCCGCCGGCCGTCGCGTACGCGCGCGTCGGGTAGCCGGCGCCGGCCACCTGGCGCGCCTGGAACAGCGCAAGGTCGGCGCGGAAACCGGTGGTGGAAACGTTGGCGAGGTTGTGGCTGTTCGTCGCCTGCAGCTTGAGCGCCTCGCTGGCGCCGGTCATCGCGACGTAGATGAAGCGGTCCACGCCCGTCCTCAGCGGATGTTGATCACGGTCTGCGTGATCTGGTCGTAGGTGGACAGCATCTGCGCGTTCGCCTGGAAGTTGCGCTGCGACGTGATCATGTTGACGAGCTGCTCCGTGATGTCGACGTTCGACGCCTCGAGCGCACCCGACTGCATCAGGCCGAACCCGGAGTTGCCGGCCTGGCCGCGCAGCGCCTGGCCCGACGTGAAGGTCTCGGCCCAGTTGGTGTCACCGAGCTGCTGCAGGCCCTGCGGGTTGGCGAAGTTGGCGAGCGCGACCTGCCCGAGTGGCAGCGAACGGCCGTTGGTGTAGCGCGCCTGCACGACGCCGGTCGCGTCGATGTCCATGCCGATGAGACGGCCGGTCGTGTAGCCATCCTGGGTGATCGAGTTGACCGCGAAGTTCTGGCCGTACTGCGTGGTCTGCGCGAAGTCGAACGTCAGGTTCATCGCTGCGGCACCCGTGGTGGGCACGTAGGCCGGGAAGGCGATGTCGCCGCCGGCCGGGCTCACGAGCTGGCCGGTGTCGGAGTACTGCAGCACCTCGACCCCGCCGACGGCGGTGCCGTCGATGAACAGTCGCGTCGTCCACTCGTTCGGCGTCGGCGTCTTGACGAAATAGAGCGTCGCGGTGTGCGCCGCGCCCAGCGAGTCGTAGACCGTGAGCGAGGTCGCGGCGTTGTAGCTCGTGGAATCCGCCGGGTCGAAAGTGGCGCTGGGGGGCGGCGACGCGTTCGCGGGCAGGTTGGCGATCGTTTCGACCAGCGTGGTGGCGTTGGGCGGACTCTCGCCGGTGAGCAGCCGCAGGTCGCCGAGCGAGCCCGTGTTGAAGCCGCCGGTCGGCGACGGCTCGAACACCTGCAGACGCTTGCCCTGCGCGTTGACGACGTAGCCGTCGCGGTCGAGCTGGAAGGCGCCGGCGCGCGAGTAGCTGAGCGCGCCGCCGTCGCTCAGGATGAAGAAGCCCTGGCCGCTCACCGCGAGGTCGAGGCTGCTGTCCGTGAAGTCGATGTTGCCCTGCGAGAACTGCTGGGCGATGTTCGACACGCGCACGCCGGCGCCGCTCTGCGTGGACGTCGCCCCCTGCGACGACACCGCGAACAGGCTCGCGAACTCGGTGCGCGAGCTCTTGAAGCCGCTGGTCGCGGAGTTCGCGATGTTGTTGGCGGTCACGCTCAAGTCGGTGGAAGCGGCGTTCAGGCCGCTCAGGGCGACGCGGAAGGTCATGGCTTGGTCTCCTGCTGCATGGGCATGGGCGTCAACCGATGCGCCGCACGTCGGCGAGCTGCACGGGCCCGTGGTGGGTGGTGTTGAGCAACAGCTGCTTGCCGGACGTGTCGAGCGTCACGCTGCGCACCTGGTCGTTGAACATCAGCGGCAGCGAGACACTGCGGCCGCCGCCGCTCGCGATCGCACCGAAGCTGTAGTTGCCGGGCGGCGCCCGCCGGCCGGCGTCGGTGATGCCGTCCCAGCGGAAGTCGACGAGCCCCTCGGCGGCCTCGACGGTCATCTGCCGCACGATCTGGCCGGCGGCGTCGCGCACGGTGACCAGCACCTGCTGCACGCCCTCGGGCGCCTCGACCGCCCCGCTGACGTCGCCGGCCTCGCCCAGCACCGCGCGGCTCGAGGGCACGAGCACCTGGCGGCCGACCAGCGCGGCACCGGCGAGCATCTGTTCGGAGCGCAGCGAATCGGCGAGCGACTTGAGCGACGTTCCCATGTCCTCGATGCCGGTCACGGTGCTGAACTGCGCCAGTTGTCCGATGAACTCGGTGCCGTCGAGCGGCTTGAGCGGGTCCTGGTTCCTGAACTGCGCGAGCATCAGCTCGATGAAGTCCTTCTGCCCCAGGCGCTCGCGTGCGGCGGCGGCACTGGATGCGGCGGTACCCGAAAGGGCGGAGACGGCGTCGAGGGAGCTCATGGCGGAGTACCTGCTACTGGCCGATCTTCAGCGTCGCGAGCAGCAAGTCGCGGGCGGTCTTCATCACCTCGACGTCGTTCTGGTAGGAACGCGATGCAGAGATCATGTTGACCATCTCGTCGACGACGTTGACGCGTGGCGCGTACACGAAGCCCTCGGCATCCGCGAGCGGGTGGCTGGGCTGGTAGCGGCGGTCCGGGGCGTCGCGGCTCTCGACCACGCCCGCGACGCGCACCGCCACGCCCTCCGGCTGGCCTGCGGCACCGGCCTCGACCGCCTGGAACACCGGGTGCTTGGCGCGGTAGGTCGTTTCGGCCGTCGCCGACACGCTGTCGGCGTTGGCCAGGTTGCTCGCAGTGGTGTTGAGACGCACCGACTGCGCGCTCATGCCCGAGCCTGCGATGTCGAAGATGCTGAACGAAGGCATTGCGTTTCTCCGTCTGGAGCGTCACTGGCCCGTGATGGCGGTCATGAGCGAACGAAAGCGCGAACTCAGGAAGGTGAGCGTCGCCTGGTAGCGCACGGCGTTCTCGGCAAAGGCGGCCTGTTCGAGCTGGGCGTCCACGGTGTTGCCGTCCAGCGACGGTGCGAGTGGCACCCGGTACTTGAGCGCGGCGTCCGACGGATCGGCCGACGGCGCTCCGCCGAGATGCCCATGCTGCGTCGTGGCGAGGGCAACGGGACGGCCCGTCGCGCCGGGGCTCGAGGCAACTGCGAGCGCCTCCCGGAAGTCGAGGTCGCGTGCCTTGAAGTGCGGCGTGTCCGCATTGGCGAGATTGGTGGCGAGCACCTCGGTGCGGCGGCCGCGCACGGCGAGGGCTGCGGGCAACACGCCGAGGTGCTTGTCGATGTCGAGCGCCATGCGATCTCCAGCGGACGGACCTGCAGAACGATGAAGCAAGCACCGTGCCAAGCACGGCGCAGCGCGCGGCAACCTGCGTTGCACGGCCGTGACGGGCACGAAAGCGGCAAGCGCTTGCCGCCAGTGGCATGATCTTGCCGCTGGCACGCGGCTTGCTTCGCTTCTCACGATGCGCCCATCACGACGAATTCACGTCAGGTGTCAGATCGCCGTCGCATGCCTCGGTGCGACCGTTCTCGCGCCCGCCGGGCATGCCGCCGCGTCCGCTGCCTTCACGGAACCGGCACAGATTCGCCGTGCCGCGGAGCAGTTCGTCGCGGGAATGGCCGGAAGTTCGGGCCGCGTGTTTGCGACGGCCGGGCATCTCGATGGACGCCTGCAACTGCCCGCCTGCGCCGGAGAATTGACGCCCTTCCTGTCGCCCGGCGCGACGGTGCGGGCGCGGACGACCGTCGGCGTGCGTTGCGAGACGCCGGCCTGGTCCATCTACCTGCCGGTGGCAGTCGAGTCCGAGGCCTCGGTGCTCGTCGCGCGCCGCCCGATGCGCCGCGGCGAGGTGCCGACGGGTGCGGACGTCGACGTCGTGCGGCGGCGCGTGCCGGGCCTCGCGAGTGGCTACGTGCCGGACGTGGAGAAACTCGGCCTGCGCCGGCTGCGTCGGCCAGTGGCGGCCGGCGAGGCACTGGCCGGCGACATGCTCGAGTCGCCACCGCTGGTGCAGCGCGGCCAGCGGGTCACCGCCGTATCGCGTGGGGCCGGCATCGAGGTGCGCATGGACGCCGAGGCGATGGCCAGCGCGGCCGCAGGGGACCGGCTGCGGCTGCGCAATGCGGCGACGGGACGGATGCTCGAAGGCACCGTGCAACCCGACGGCACGGTCGCGATTGCACCCTGATTTGACGGAATCCGGCTAAAGTTCGCGCGGCAACAGCCGTTAATGGCAGCAGAGAGTCGAGGAGAGGCTCGTGGCAAACAAGATCGGTGGTTTCGACAATCGACCCGTGCGCACCGGCGCCGACCGCCAGGTCGAGCGGGCCGATGCGCGGGCCACGGCCGGGCAGCCGGCCGCCGCGACTCCCGCCGGCTCCAGCGTCACGCTGACCGATGCGGCGAAGCGCCTCGCCGCCCTCGAGCGGGCCGTCGCCGCCGTTCCCGACGTGGACATGGCGCGTGTCGAGGAGCTGCGCAACGCCATCGAGTCGGGCCGCTACACGGTCGACGCGGAGCGCATCGCCACGCGGCTGCTCGACATCGAGCGCGAACTCGCCTCGGT
>JAGVUU010000074.1 GCA_019136105.1 Gammaproteobacteria bacterium | reverse complement strand
CGGCGACTCGTTCCGCGCCGGCATCGAGCAGGCCGAGCGACTGGTCCACTGCCGCCACTACGTCTGCCGGCGTGTTGCCGGGCGTGAACTTCATGCGTTCGTCGAAGGCAGCACTGATCGTGGCGGCAAGCTGGGCGTGGGCGGTCATGGGCAAATCCCGAAGAGGTGGATCCCGGACAATGTCACAGGATATCGCAGTCGTGTCGGGTGGGACCGGTCGAGCGACGTGGGGTGGGGCCTCGGGAGGCGCTCTGCGACATGGACGTCAATTGCGCACGAATTCCACGATGCGCCGCGCCGCCTCGACGCAGTCCTCGACGCTCGCGACCAACGACACGCGCACCCGCCCACGCCCCGGATTGCCGGAAGCCGTATCGCGCGCGAGGTAGGAGCCCGGCAGCACCGTGACGTGCTGTTGCTCGAACAGCCCGCGCGTGAATGCCTCGTCGTCGCCGACCGCGAGCCACAGGTAGAACGCACCGTCCGGCACATCCAAGTCCATGACCTCGCGCAATATCGGGACCACCCGGGCGAACTTCTCGCGATACAGGCGCCGGTTCTCGATCACGTGTGCCTCGTCGTTCCACGCCGGAATGCTCGCAAGCTGCGTGTGCACAGGCACGGCACAGCCGTGGTAAGTGCGGTAGAGGCGGAATCCCGCCAGGATCTTCGCGTCGCCCGCCACGAATCCCGAGCGCAGTCCGGGCACGCTCGACCGCTTCGACAGGCTGTGGAACACCACGCAGCGCTCGAACGTCGGATTGCCCGCCGCGTGCGCTACCTGCAGGAGCCCGGGCGGCGGCTGCGACTCGTCGGGGTAGATTTCCGAATAGCACTCGTCCGAGGCGATCACGAAGCCGTGGCGGTCGGACAGCTCGAGTACGCGGCGCAGGTATTCCGCCGGCATCACCCCGCCGGTGGGATTGCCCGGCGTGCACAGGAACAGCACCTGGCAGCGCGCCCACGTCGCGGCCGGCACCGCGTCGAGGTCGGGCAGATAGCCGTGCTGCGCGTCGCAGTTGAGGTACACGGGCTCGGCGCCGGCCAGCAGCGCCGCGCCCTCGTAGATCTGGTAGAACGGATTCGGCATCAGCACGGCCGGCGCCGGACGCGCCGCGTCCACGACCGCCTGCACGAATGCGAACAATCCCTCGCGCGTGCCGTTGACGGGCAGCACCATCGATTCGGGGTTCACGGCGTTCGCCGGCAGCGCGAAGCGGCGTTCGAGCCACCGTGCGATGATGCCGCGCAGCTCGGGCAAGCCCAGTGCCAGCGGATAGCTCCCGAGCGTGTCGAGCGCGCGGGTCAAGGCCCCACCCACGAACGCGGGCGGCGTGTGCCTCGGTTCGCCGATCGACAGGGGAATGTGCGGCAGGGAGGGCGGAGGCTGCGCGCCCGCGAGCAGCGTCCGCAACCGCTCGAACGGGTAAGGCCGCAGCAGGTCGAGGCGCGGGTTCATCGCGCGCCGTTCACACGAGCGCCGGCGCGTCGCGCCGGTCGAGTGCCTCGGTCAGCTTCTCCTGCAGGCGGTGGCGCGCGTCCTCGCCCAGCGGCTGGCCCTTGTCGTCGGTGACGTGGAACACGTCCTCGGCGCGCTCGCCGATCGTGAGGATGCGGGCGTTCACCACGTCCACGCGCTCGGCCAGCAGCACCTTGCCGACCTCGGAGAGCAGGCCCGGCCGGTCACCGGCGATCAACTCCAGGATGGTGAGGCCGCGCACCGAGTCCTCGGTGAACGTGATCTGGGTGGGCGTCGAGAACATGCGCACCTGGCGCGGCGCGCGGCGCGTCACCGTGGGCGGCGTGGCGTCCTCGGGCAGCTGCAGTACGCGCCACAGCTGCTGCTCGATCTGGTGCGCCCGGTGCCGGTCGGCGATCGGCGTGCCGGTGTCCTCGAGCACGAGGTAGGTGTCGAGGCTCAGGCCGCCCTCGAGCGGCGTGATGCGCGCGTCGAGGATGTTGAGCCCCATCTGGTCGAGCAGGGCGGTGGTGCGCGCGAAGTTGTGCTGGCGGTGCGGCATGTAGGTGATCACCGCGTTGCCGCCACGCTCGGTCACCTCGCGCACCGCGACCAGCGGCGAGGTGTCGGACGGGTCGCGATCCACGAGCAACTGCGTGTGCCACGCGATCTCGGCCGGCGAGTGGCGCAGGAAGTAGCCGGCGTTCATGCGCGACCACACGGTGGCCGCTTGCTCCGCGTTCACGCCGTGCCGCGTGAGCAGCTCGAGCGCGGCTGCACGAGTCTCGGCGATCAGCTCCTCCTGGTCCACCGGGGCTTCGAGCCCGCGGCGCAGGGCGCGCTTGGCGCGTTCGTAGAAGTCGTGGAACAGCGACGACTTCCACGAGTTCCACAGCTTCGGGTTGGTGCCGCGCACGTCGGCGACGGTGAGCAGGTAGAGGTAGTCGAGGTGCGTCTGGTCGCCGACGGCGTGCGCAAAGTCCTGGATCACCTTCGGGTCGGAGATGTCCTTCTTCTGCGCGGTCACCGAGAACAACAGGTGGTTGCGCACCAGCCACGCGACGAGGCGCGCGTCGTAGCGCGACAGCCCCTGCTCGAGGCAGAACGCCTCTGCGTCCACCGAGCCGAGTTCGGAGTGGTCGCCGCCGCGGCCCTTGGCGATGTCGTGGAACAGGGCCGCGAGCAGCACGATCTCGGGCTTCGGCAGGCTCGCGAACAGCCGCGACAGCTCCGGGAATTCGTGCTCGAAGCGCGGCAGCGCGAGGCGGCGCAGGTTGCGCACCACGAACAGCGTGTGCGCATCCACGGTGTACGCGTGGAACAGGTCGTACTGCATGCGGCCGACGATGCGGCCGAACGCGGGAATGTAGCGGCCGAGCACGCCGTACAGGTTCATGCGCCGGAGTTCGTGCGTGACGCCGGCCGGGGCCCGCATCATGTCGAGGAACAGCCGGTGATGGCGCGGGTTCTGGCGGAACTCCTCGTCGATCAGCCACAGGTGCCGGCCGAGGGCGCGGATCGTGGCGGCCCGCACGCCGCGGACCTCCGGGTGCTCCTGCATGAGGCGGAACAGCTCGAGGATCGCCGAGGGGTGGCGCGCGAACACGTCGTCCGAGGTGACTTCTAGGTAGTCGTTGCGCACCTGGAAGCGCGGGTTGAGCGGAACGATCGCGGCCTCGCCGTCGCCGAGGATGGCCTCGCGGAAGAGCTGCAGCAGCATCTCGTTCAGCAGGCTCACGTCCATGACGGTGCGGTAGTAGCGTTGCATGAACTGCTCGAC
Organism: Gammaproteobacteria bacterium; assembly: GCA_019136105.1. Lineage (GTDB taxonomy): Bacteria > Pseudomonadota > Gammaproteobacteria > Steroidobacterales > Steroidobacteraceae > RPQJ01. Next base: position 1,244 of record JAGVUU010000074.1, on the reverse strand, counting down.
AGCGAGGGTGTAGGTGGCGTCCTCGTAGCCGAACATCTTCGCGAGGCGGATCTGGTGGTCGAACAGCAGCCGGTCCTCGCGCCGCCCGGTGATCACGTGCAGGCCGAAGCGCGCCTTCCAGAGGAAGGCCTGGGCGGCGCGCAGCTTGCGCAGCTCGCCGGTGGTGAGGAACCCGTGGTCCACGAGCTCGTCGAGCGTCTCGGCGCCGAAGTGCCGCTTGGCCACCCAGCCGATGGTCTGGATGTCGCGCAGGCCACCCGGGCTCGCCTTCACGTTCGGCTCGAGGTTGTAGGCGGTGTCGTGGAAGCGGTGGTGGCGGGCCTGCTGCTCGGCCACCTTGGCCTCGAGGAACGCCTGCGACGACCAGACGTTTTCCTGCGCGAGCGCGCGCCGCATCGCCTGGAACAGGAAATCGGGGCCGGCGAGCAGCCGTGCCTCGATCAGCGTCGTGGCGACGCTCACATCCTGCGCGCTCTCGCGCTGGCAGTCGTCGATCGTGCGCACGCTGTGGCCGACCTCGAGGCCGATGTCCCACAGGAAGGTGAGGAAGCGCTCGATGCCTTCGTGCCCGCCGTTCACTTCGGACTTCGGCAGCAGGATCAGCACGTCGATGTCGGAGCAGGGGTGCAGCTCGCCGCGGCCATAGCCGCCCACCGCGATCAGCGCGACGTCCTTTTCGCCCGGCGTCGCGTGCAGCGCCCAGGCGTGGCGCAGCACCACGTCCACCATGCGCGCGCGGTCGCGCACCAGCGCTTCGATCGGTTCGTCCTCCTCGAAGCGCCGGCGCAGGCTCTCGCCGCCGTCGGTGAGCGCCTGACGGAACGCGCCTATGCGGTCTCCGTCGGCGGCGAGCGCCGCCGGCAGGCCGTCGAGGAAGTTCCAGTGCGGCAGCGTCGAGCGCGCGGCGGACGTTTCCATCTCGTCGACGTGCGTGGCGGACATGTGCGGGGAACTCAAGCCGGGGGGCGTTCGCTGGCGCCGAGCGTCAGCACTTCGAAGCCGGTGCCCGTGACGAGCACCGTGTGCTCCCACTGCGCCGAGAGCGAGTGGTCGCGCGTGACGACCGTCCAGCCATCCGGCAGCAGGCGCACGTCGCGGCGGCCGGCGTTGACCATCGGCTCGATGGTGAACGTCATGCCTGCGGCGAGTTCGAGCCCCGTTCCCGCCACGCCGTAGTGCAGCACCTGCGGGTCTTCGTGGAAGCCGCGGCCGATGCCGTGGCCGCAGTATTCGCGCACCACGGA
>JAGVUU010000121.1 GCA_019136105.1 Gammaproteobacteria bacterium | reverse complement strand
GCACGCCGCCCATGTGCACGAACGACGGGCTGCGGCAATGGACCTTCCACGGCACGCCGCCGCCGACGCTCACGACGTAGAAGCCGAGCTCGCCGTTCGCGCCCTCGTGCGCCGAATAGACCTCGCCCGGGGGCACCTGCGGGCCTTCCATCACCAGCTTGAAGTGGTTGATGAGCGATTCGATCTCGGTGTAGACGAGCTGCTTGTCGGGGAAGGTGCAGCGACGGTCGTCCACGCAGACCGGGCCGTCGGGCAGCATCTCCATGAGCTGGCGGATCATGTGCGCCGACTCGTCGATCTCGCGCATGCGCACGTAGTAGCGGTCGTAGTTGTCGCCCTTGATGCCCACCGGCACCTCGAAGTCGAGCTCGGCGTAGGCGAGGTAGGGCGTGTCCTTGCGCAGGTCGCGGGGCACGCCGGTCGAGCGCAGCAGTGGGCCCGTGAAGCCGTAGTTGACCGCGTCGGCCGTGGAGATCACGCCCACGTTGCGCATGCGGTCGATGAAGATGCGGTTGCGGTCCACGAGGCCGTGCACCCGGCCCGTGAAGGTGTCCATCTGGTCGAGGATCTCGCCGAGGCGCTTGAGCCACCCTTCGGGCAGGTCGCGCGCCAGGCCGCCGATGCGCCCGTAGCTGTAGGTGACGCGCGCGCCGGTGAGGTCGGCGAGGTGCTCGTAGATGTAGTCGCGGATCGTGACCAGGTAGAGGAACGCCGTCATCGCGCCGAGTTCCATGAGGGCGGCGGCGATGCAGGTGAGGTGGTCGGCGATGCGCGAGTACTCGGCGAGCAGCGTGCGCAGGTATTTCGCGCGCGGCGTGAGCTCTATTCCCATCAGCTTCTCGACGGCCTCGCAGTAGGCGAAGTCGTTGATCAGCGCCGAGCAGTAATTGAGCCGGTCGACGTACGGGATCAGGTTGTGCCAGGTGTGGCTCTCGCACTCCTTCTCGAAGCCCCGGTGCAGGTAGCCGCAGTGCACGTCGGTGCGGATCACGCGCTCGCCCGACAACTCGGCGACGATCTGGATGGTGCCGTGCGTGGCCGGGTGCGAGGGGCCGATGTTGACGATCACCGAGCCTTCGGTGGTGCCGTGCTCGAAGGCCGGGCGGATCGGGTTCGGCAGCGTGGTGGGCGGCGTCGAACTCATGGCTTCGCGTCCGGTTGGGGCCGGTAGGGCACCAGCGGCTGCTCCTTCTGCTTCGGGTAGTCCCGGCGCAGCGGATGGCCCACGAAGCCCTCGTAGAGCAGGATCGGCCGCAGGTCGTCGTTGCCGCGGAAGCGGATGCCGTACATCTCGTGGCACTCCCGCTCCATGAAGCGTGCGGAGCCGTAGAACGGCACCAGCGAGTCCACGGTGGGGTCGGCGAGCGGCACGCGCGTCTTGACCCGCACGCGCCCGAAGTGCCGCGTGGAGTAGAAGTGCCAGACGACGTCGAAGCGCGGCTCGCGCTCGGGCCAGTCGACGGCCGTGACGTCGGTGAACATGTCGAACCCGAACGTGTCCTTGAGCCCCCGGACCACGTCGAGCAGCTGCGCGGGCTCGATCGAGAGCGCCAGCACCCCGTGCGCCACGGCGGCTGCCTGCGCCACCGGGCCGAGATGCTCGCGAACCTGTTCGAAGACCGCTTCGCTCACGTCAGAACCTGTCGTTGATGATCGGGTGGCGCTCCGCGGCGATCTTGTCCTGGAGCTTCATGATGCCGTCGATGACCATCTCGGGCCGCGGCGGGCACCCGGGGATGTAGAGGTCGACGGGGATGATCTTGTCGATGCCGGGCAGCGCGGCGTAGTTCTGGTAGAAACCGCCGCTCGTGGCGCACACGCCGAAGGCGATCACCCACTTGGGCTCGCACATCTGCTCGTAGACCTTCTTCAGGATCGGCGCCTGCTTGTGCGTGACGGTGCCGACGACCATCAGCAGGTCGGACTGGCGGGGCGTGAAGCGGGGCAGGGCGGCGCCGAAGCGGTCGGTGTCGTAGAGCGTCGAGCTCACCGACATGAATTCCATTGCGCAACAAGCAGTTACGAACGGATACGGGAACAGCGAGAACTTGCGCGCCCAGCCGACGAACTCGTCCTTCTTGGTGGTCAGGTACTCGAACGCGCCCGAGGGCGCGGCGCGGTTGCCGGGCGTGCTCACTTCGTGACCTCCTCGAGCAGGCCGGTGCGCCAGACGTACAGCATGATCACCACCAGCAGCACCAGGAACACGCCGAGCGCCGCAAGCAGCGCGCCGGTGAGCGGCTGGGCCCCCAGGGCCCACAGGAAGAGGAACACGGTCTCCAGGTCGAACAGGATGAAGACGATGGCGATCGCGTAGTACTTGACCGGGACCGCCTTGACGTTGACCTGCTCGATGGCGGTGGCGCCGCACTCGAACGGCTCTAGCTTGAGCGCCGTGGGCGCAGGCTTGGGGCCGACCACCTTGTTGAGCCACAGGGTGAGCGCCACGAAGCCCAGGATGGCAAGCAGGTAAACGAAGAATGACAGGTATGCGTTCATGTCGCCGTGACGCCCCCGTGCGTCCGGCCGAATATAGGCAGACTCGACCGGATGCGCGATCCGCGGAATCTACCTACGGACGGATGCGTGCCGAAGGGTTCGCTTCTGCAAGCGACTCGAGACGCCGCCTGGGCGTCAGGTGCGCGGCGGAATCGACGTGCGCAGGTCGGCGGTCGTGCCGGCCAGTTGCTGCAGTGCGCGCAGCACGTCGCTGCGGCTGATCTGCCCCACGAGGCGGGCATCCTCGAGCACCGGGTAGCGCCGGTACTCGCGTTCGGCGAACAGCTGCGCGACCTCGACGATCGGCATGTCGGCGTCGATCGTGGCCACGGGCGCGTGCATGTACTCCGCGACCCGGCCGCCCCATTCGCCGTAGTACCCCGCCGAGAGCGCGACGCGCATGCAGTCCTTCTCGGACAGCATGCCCAGGAGGTTGCCGGTGGGGTCGAGCACCGGTGCGCCGGAGATCTGCCGCTCGACGAAGATGCCCACTGCGTGCATCACTTCCATGTCGGGCGTGAGCGTGATCAGGTGGCGGGTCATGTAGTCGCGGGCCTTGGCGGCGCGTTTCACGGTCATGGCTCACTCTCCTCGCCGCGGGCGGCGCGCCGCTCGAGTTCGCGCCGGCGGCGCGGACAGGGGGATTCGCAGCTGCAGTCGCCCTCGAGGCCGAGCTTGCGCAGGCCGCCGCAGCTGCCGCGGATCGGGTCGCGGCCGAACAGCAGGCCGAGCGTGAGGCCGGCGAAGGCGAGCCCGAACAGCAGCAGCGTGGCCAGGAAGGTGCCCATGGACTACAGCCCGAAGTCGTCCATCATGATGTTGCCGCGCTCCACGCCCAGTTCCTCCAGCATGCCGATGACCGCGTTGGTCATGAGCGGCGGGCCGCAAAGATAGTACTCGCAGGCCTCCGGCGCCGGGTGGTCCTTCAGGTATTCGTCGTGCAGCACCTTGTGGATGAAGCCGGTGTAGCCGGTCCACTCGTCCTCGGGCTGCGGCTCGGAGAGCGCGACGTGCCAGCGGAAGTTCGGGTGCTCGCGCTGCAGGCGGTCGAAGTCGTCCTGGTAGAAGATCTCGCGCTTGCTGCGTGCGCCGTACCAGAAGGTGATCCTGCGCTTGCTCGCGAGGCGCACCAGCTGGTCGAAGATGTGCGAGCGCATCGGTGCCATGCCTGCGCCGCCGCCCACGAACACCATCTCCGCGTCGGTGTCGCGCGCGAAGAATTCGCCGAACGGCCCGGAGACGGTGACCGTGTCGCCCGGCTTGAGCGAGAAGATGTACGACGACATGATGCCGGGCGGCACCGAGTCCTCGGCGCGCGGCGGCGGCGTGGCGATGCGCACGTTGAGCATGATGATGTCGCGCTCGAGCGGGAAGCTCGCCATCGAGTAGGCGCGCGACACCGGCTCCTTTGCCTCCGACGCGTAGCGCCACAGGTTGTAACGGTCCCAGTCGGGCCGGTACTCCGGCGCGATGGCGAAGTCGCGGAAGCCGAGCTTGTGCGGCGGGCACTCGATGACGATGTAGCCGCCGGCGCGGAAGTCGAGCGTCTCGCCCTGCGGCAGTTCGAGCACCAGTTCCTTGATGAACGTGGCGACGCTGTCGTTCGAGCGCACCTTGCACAGCCACTTGCGCACGCCGAAGACTTCGCGCGGCACCTCGACCTTCATGGCCTGCTTCACGGCCACCTGGCAGGCGAGGCGCGTGCCCGCCGCGGCCTCGCGCCTGGTGACGTGCGAGGCCTCGGTCGGCAGCAACGAGCCGCCGCCCTCGAGCACCTTCACCTTGCACTGGCCGCAGGTGCCCCCGCCGCCGCAGGCCGAGGAGACGTAGAGCTCGGCCTCGGCCAGCGCGCCGAGCAGCTTGCCGCCGACCGGCACGTTCACGGTGCGCTGCTCGTTGACCAGGATCGGCACCGTGCCCTGCGCCACGAGCTTGCCGCGCGCCACCAGGATCAGGCCCACCAGCGCGAGCACGATCCCGGTGAACAGTACGACGCCGAGGACGATCTCGATCATGGCTGCGCCTGCCCGCTCACAGCTGGATCCCCGAGAACGCCATGAACACCATGGCCATCAGGCCCGCCGCGATGAAGGTGATGCCGAGGCCCTGCAGTCCCGCCGGCACGTCGCTGTACTTGAGCTTCTCGCGGATGCCCGCGAGCAGCACGATGGCGAGCGCCCAGCCGGTGCCGCTCGCGAAGCCGTACACGACGCTCTCGGGGAACGTGTAGGAGCGCTCGACCATGAACAGCGTGCCGCCGAGGATCGCGCAGTTGACGGTGATGAGCGGCAGGAAGATGCCGAGCGCGTTGTACAGCGCCGGCACGTAGCGGTCGAGGAACATCTCGAGGATCTGCACGATCGCCGCCACGGTGCCGATGTAGGTGATCAGGCCGAGGAAGCTCAGGTCCACGTCGCCGAAGCCCGCCCACTCGAGCGCGCCGCCCTTCAGCAGGTAGTTGTAGATCAGGTTGTTCGCCGGCACGGTGATGGTCTGCACCACCACGACGGCGATGCCGAGGCCGAGCGAGGTTTCCACCTTCTTCGAGATGGCGAGGAAGGTGCACATGCCGAGGAAGAACGACAGCGCCAGGTTCTCGACGAACAGGGCCTTGAGCGCGAGGTTGACGTAGTGCTCCATCACTGCGTCTCCGTCCGGTGCACCACCTGGATCCTGTAGTCGGCCTGTTCCTGCTGGTCGTGCTTCCAGGTGCGCACCGCCCAGATGATGCCGGCCACCAGGAAGAACGCGCTCGGGGCGAGCGTCATCAGCGAATTCGGCCGGTACCAGCCGCCGTCGCTCACCAGCGGCAGGATCGGGTGACCCCACAGCGAGCCGAAGCCGAACAGCTCGCGGGTGGCGCCGAGCGCGATCAGGATCAGGCTGTAGCCCAGGCCCTGGCCGAGGCCGTCCACGAAGCTCGGCCAGACCGGGTTCTTCATCGCGAAGCCCTCGGCGCGGCCGAGCACGATGCAGTTGGTGATGATCAGGCCGACGAACACCGACAGCTGCTTGCTGATCTCGGGCGCGTAGGCGCGCAGCACCTGGTCCACCACGATCACCAGCGAGGCGATGATCGTCATCTGCACGATGATGCGGATGTTGTTCGGGATGTAGTGGCGGATCGCGCTGATCGCCGCGTTCGAGCAGGCGGTGACCGCGGTGAGCGCGAGCGACATGATCACCGCGGGCGCGAGCTTCGACGTGATCGCGAGCGCCGAGCAGATGCCGAGGATCTGCACGATGATCGGGTTGTTGACGATCAGTGGCTCGAACAGCACCTTGCGGGTTGCGGTGGTCATGTCAGGCGTCCCCGTCCCTGAGCCGGGCGAGGAACGGCCCGAAGCCCTGCTCGCCCAGCCAGTAGCGCACCATGTTTTCCACGCCGTTGCTCGTGAGCGTGGCCCCGGAGATCGCGTCCACGTGGAAGTCGGCGGCGTCCGGCGCGGGCTGGCCCTTCGCGATGTCGAAGCGGACCGTGCCGTCGTCGCCGGTGAGCCGCTTGCCCACCCAGCTCTCGCGCCAGCGGGTGTTCTCGATCTCGGCGCCGAGGCCCGGGGTCTCGGCGTGCGAGTAGAAGGTGATGCCCTTCACGCGCTCGCCGCGGCCGTCGAGCGCCACGTAGGCATACATCGTGGACCACAGCCCGTAGCCGTGGATGGGCAGGATGACGGTCTCGATGCCGGCATCGCCGCGCAGCAGGAACACCGGCATCTGCCGCGGACGGCGGTGGATGCGGGCGACGTCCACATCGGCGGCGACCGCGTCGCTCGCCTTCGGGTCACGCGCGGTCCGCGCGATGTCGAAGCGCACGGCGTCGCCACCCTCGACGTAGTCGCCCGTCGCGAGGTCCACGAGGTGGGCCTCGATGCGGGCGAATTGCGCGTCCACCGGCTGGCCCGCCTGGTAGATCCCCGCCACCTCGAGGATGTTGCGCTGGCGGGCGAGCAGGGCGTTGCGGTCCTGCACCGGGCGCAGCAGCACCACGGCGCTCGAGACGAGCAGGGCACACACCACGCAGACGAGCGCGGCGACCGAGAGCACGTAGCCCGGGCGCTCCTTGTCACGTGGCATGGCGTCGCGCCCTCCGCCGCACGTTCACCTTCACCACGCAGTAGTCGATCAGCGGCGCCGTGAGGTTGCCGAGCAGGATCGCCAGCATCATCCCCTCCGGGTAGGCGGGGTTGAGCACGCGGATGATCGCCACCGCGAGGCCGATGACGATGCCGTACACCCACTGGCCGGCGCGCGTCATGCTGGCGCTCACGGGGTCGGTGGCCATGAACACCAGGCCGAACGCGTAGCCGCCGAGCACGGCGTGCCAGTACCACGGCACGTCGAGGAACGGGTGGCCGCCGCTGCGGCCGACCCAGTTGAACAGCGTGACGGTGGCCACCATGCCGAGCAGCACCGACAGCATGATCCGCCACGAGGCTATGCGCGCGTAGACGAGGAACGCCGCGCCGATCAGGCAGGCGAGCGCCGAGGTCTCGCCGATCGAGCCCGCCATGTGGCCGATGAAGGCGTCGCTCCAGGTCAGGCCGACTGCCGTGATCCCCTCGAGGCCGCTCTCGGCCGCCCGGGCCAGCGCCGTGGCGCCGGTGAAGCCATCGACCGGCACCCACACCGCGTCGCCCGAGATCTGGGCGGGATAGGCAAAGAACAGGAATGCCCGGCCGGTGAGCGCCGGGTTGAGGAAGTTCTTGCCGGTGCCGCCGAACACCTCCTTGCCGATCACCACGCCGAAGGTGATGCCGAGCGCCACCTGCCACAGCGGGATGGTCGCCGGCAGGGTGAGCGCGTAGAGCATCGAGGTGACGAGGAAGCCCTCGTTGATCTCATGGTTGCGGACCGCGGCGAAGATGGTCTCGAACAGGCCGCCCGCCAGCAGGGTCACGATGTAGATGGGCAGGAAATACAGGGCGCCGTGCGTGAAGCAGTGCCAGAAATTCGCCGGATCGACGCCGACCCCGAGTTCGGCCAGCACCAGTCCCCGCCAGCCGTCGGCCACCTCGAGGCCGAGGCTCGCGAGGGCGAGGTTCGCCTGGTGGCCGACGTTGTACATGCCGAACAGCGCGCACGGCAGCACCGCCAGCACCACCGTGGTCATGACGCGCTTGAGGTCGATCGCGTCGCGCACGTGCGGCGCGCCATGCGTCACGTCGCGTGGCGTGAACAGGAACGTGTCGGTGGCCTCGTACAGCGCGGCGAAGCGCTCGAGCGGCCCGCCCTTGGCGAACAGCGGCTCGATCTCGTCGAGGAGCCTGCGCAGCGCCCGCATCAGCCCTCCTTCTCGATGCGCGTGAGGGCCTGCCGCAACAGCGGGCCGTAGTCGTACTTGCCCGGGCAGACGAACGAGCAGAGCGCGAGGTCCTCTTCCTCGAGCTCGAGGCAGCCGAGCTTCTGGGCCATGTCGGTGTCACCCACTGCGATCGCGCGCAGCAGTTGCGTCGGCAGCAGGTCGAGCGGCATCACGCGCTCGAAGCCGCCGATCGGCACCATGGCACGCGGGCTGCCCTGCTGGCTGGTGGTGAGCGGGAAGCGCCGGGCCGGCAGGAACCCGGACAGGAACGTGCGGGTCAGCGAGAACTTGTTCGCCCCGGGTGCGGTCCAGCCGAGGAACTCGCGCTCGCGACCCTCGCGCAGCACGGTCAGCTGCTGGTGGTAGCGGCCGAGGTAGTTGGCCCAGTCCGAGGTGGCCCGCCCGGCCAGCACCGACCCTGACAGTACGCGGCACTCGCCCGGCTCCATCTCGCCCCGAGTGAGGTCCTCGATGCTGGCGCCGAGGCGGGTGCGGATCAGCCGCGGTTCCTTGACCGCCGGCCCGGCGAGCGAGATGACCCGTTCGGTGGCGATGCGCCCCGTGCCGAACAGGCGTCCGACGGCGATCACGTCCTGGTACCCGGCGTACCACGCCGTGCGCTGCGCGGAGACGGGGGCGATGGCGTTGATGTGCGTGCCCGGCAGCCCGGCCGGGTGCGGCCCGGCGAACACGGCGAGCACGATGCGCGGGTGGTCGGGCAGGCGCGGCTCGGCCCCGGGAGCGCAGCAGACGTACACCTTGCCGTCGAGCAGCGCGGCGAGCGCGAGCACCCCGTCGGCGAAGTCGGCGCCGTACTCCCCGATCATCACGCGCGGGTCGGCGGCCAGCGGATTCGTGTCCATGGCGGTCACGAACAGCGTGTGCGGCTCGCCGGCGGGCGAAGGCACCCGGCCGTACGGCCGCGCCCGCAGCGCGGGCCACAGGCCGGCGTCGAGCAGCCGCTGGCGGACGAGCTCGCGCGACAGGTTGCCGATGCGCTCGCGCGGCACCGGCTCGAACTCGACCTCGGCCGTGCCGTCGAGCGTGACCACGACGCCGCGCAGCGAGCGCTTCGCGCCGCGGTGGATCGCAGTGACCGTGCCGGCGCCCGGCGACGTGAAGCGCACCTGCGGATCGTTGCGATCCTCGAACAGCGCTTCGCCGAGCGCGACGCGCTGGCCTTCCTCGACCCGCAGCACGGGCTTCACGCCCGGATGGTCGCCCGGCAGCAGCGCGACCGAGCCCACCTCCTTCGCGTGGACGTCGGCCCGCGGCGCTCCGCTCAACGGAATGTCGAGCCCGCGCCTGGATTGAAACTTGAGTCGCTGCACGGCGGGACTATAGGCAGTGCGCGCGCACCGGAGAAACGTTCTGCGGAAAACACTTATGGGCGCGGCGCGCCGCATCACTCCAAATCCGCAACATCGTCCGCGATCGATGGGGAGGCGCACGTGGCTACCCGACTCGAGGCGCCGCGCTGGCCAGCGCGACTGGATCTGCTGCAGAGCGGCACGGGGCTCGCGCTCGGCCTCTTCATGTGGGTGCACATGTTCTTCGTGTCGAGCATCCTGCTCGGCAAGGACGCCATGTGGACCGTGGCCCGCTTCTTCGAGGGCTACTACTTCTTCGGCCGGCCGCTCTACTGGCTGGTGTCGATGCTGGTCGCGGTGATCTTCACGCTGTTCGTGGTCCACGCCGCGCTAGCGCTGCGCAAGTTCCCGGCGAGCTACCGCCAGTACCGCATTTACCGCGAGCACATGCAGGGCATGAAGCACGAGGACACCACGCTCTGGTACTGGCAGGTGGTCACGGGCTTCGCGCTGTTCTTCATGGCGTCGGTGCACCTCTACATCATGATGACCCGCCCCGACCGCATCGGCCCGTTCGAGTCGGCCGACCGCGTCTGGAGCGACCTGATGTGGCCGCTGTACCTGGTGATGCTGTTCGCCGTCGAGTTCCACGGCGGCATCGGCCTCTATCGCCTCGCGCTCAAGTGGGGCTGGTTCGCCGGTCCCGATGCACTCGCGACCCGGCGCAAGCTGCGGACGTTCAAGTGGGCGCTCACCGCATTCTTCCTGGTCCTCGGAATCGCGACCTTGCTGGCCTACATCAAGATCGGCATCGAGCACGCCCCCAACTACGGTGAGCACTACGTGCCCACCTTCCTGCAGGGGAGCGCACCATGAAGGTCATCTACACCGACGTCCTGGTGATCGGCGGCGGCCTCGCGGGGTTGCGCATCGCCATCGGCGTCAGGCGCCGTGGCCACGACGCCATCATCCTGTCGCTGGTGCCGGCCAAGCGCTCGCACAGCAAGGCCGCGCAGGGCGGCATGCAGGCGAGCCTCGGCAACGTCATCAAGGGCCAGGGCGACAACGAGGACGTGCACTTCGAGGACACGGTGCGCGGCAGCGACTGGGGCGCCGACCAGCAGGTGGTGCGCATGTTCGTCAACACGGCGCCCAAGGCCGTGCGCGAACTCGCGGCCTGGGGCGTGCCGTGGAGCCGGGTCCGCAAGGGCGACCGCGAGGTGATCATCAACGGCCAGAAGGTCACGATCACCGAGCGCGACGAGGCGCACGGGCTGATCTCGCAGCGCGACTTCGGCGGCACCAAGAAGTGGCGGACCTGCCACGTCAGCGACGGCACCGGCCACGCGATGCTGCAGGCGGTGGCCGACCAGGCGATCGCATCCGGTGTGCCCGTTCACGAACGCACCGAGGCACTGGCGCTGATCCACGACGGCTCGCGCTGCTTCGGCGCCGTCGTGCGCAACCTCATCACGGGCGAGCTCACGGCCTACGTCGCCAAGGCCACCGCGATCGCGACCGGCGGGGCGGGGCGCGTGTACCGGGTGACCACCAATGCCGTGATCTGCGAAGGCATCGGCGCGGCGCTGGCGCTCGAGACCGGCGTGGCCGCGCTCGGCAACATGGAAGCGGTGCAGTTCCACCCGACCGGCATCTTCCCGGCCGGCATCCTCGTCACCGAGGGTTGCCGCGGCGACGGCGGCCTGCTGCGCGACGCGAGCGGCCACCGCTTCATGCCCGACTACGAGCCCGAGAAGAAGGAACTCGCCTCGCGCGACGTCGTGTCGCGCCGCATGGAAGAGCACATCCGCAAGGGCAACGGTGCGAAGTCGCGTTTCGGCGAGCACCTGTGGCTCGACATCACGCTGCTCGGCGAGAAGCACATCAAGACGCAGCTGCGCGAGGTCTACGAGATCTGCCAGAGCTTCCTCGGCACCGACCCGACCCGGGACTTCATCGCGGTGCGCCCGGCGCAGCACTACACCATGGGCGGGGTGCGCACGAAGCACACCGGCGAGAGCCCCACGCTGCGCGGACTGTTCGCCGCGGGCGAGGCGGCCTGCTGGGACATGCACGGCTTCAACCGGCTCGGCGGCAACTCGGTCGCCGAGACCGTGGTCGCCGGCATGATCGTGGGCGAGTTCATCGCCGACTTCATCGAGAGCCCGCAGGGCGACCTCGACATCCCGACGGCGCTGATCCGCGAGGCGGTTGCGGCCGAGCGTGCGAAGCTCGACGCACTGCTCGCGAGCAACGGTGCGGAGCGCGCCGAGGCGCTCAAGGCCGAGATGCAGCAGATCATGACCGACAAGGTCGGCATCTTCCGCACCGGCGCCGACCTCGAGGAGGCGGTGCACCGGCTGCAGGCGCTGCTGGCGCGCAGCCGCAACATCGGGCTGCGTACGCACTCTGAAGGCCCGAACCCCGAACTGGTGACGGCCTACCGGACGCGGAAGATGCTCAAGGTGGCGCTGTGCATCGCGAACGGCGCGCTCGCGCGCACCGAGAGCCGCGGCGCGCACTTCCGCGAGGATTACCCGCGCCGCGACGACGCGCAGTGGTTGAAGCGCACGCTCGCCACCTGGAAGGACCCGGGCGACACGCTGCCCAGCTTCGCCTACGAGCCGCTCGACGTGAATGCCATGGAGCTGCCTCCCGGCTGGCGCGGCTACGGCGCAAAGGACTACCTGGACCACCCCGACACGGCGCGGCGCGCCGAGGAGCTCACGCGCCTGCGGGAGCGCCTGCAGGGCGCCGACCGGCACGCCGTGCAGGCCGGGATCATGCCGTACGAGCACCTGCTGCCCGAGCGGTTCCGCGGCCGCAACGAACGCATCGACGAGAGGCTGCCATGAGCGACACGGCCCCTGCTCCCTCAGCCACCGCTGCCGCGACCGCTGCAGGGCCGGCGCGCAAGCTGCGCTTCCACGTGCTGCGCCATGATCCGCACGACCCCGCGAGCGTGCCGCACACGGACGTGTTCGAGATCGACGAAGCTGCGGGCATGACGCTGTTCATCGCCCTGAACGAGATCCGCGAGACGCTCGACGCGTCGCTCGCCTTCGACTTCGTCTGCCGCGCCGGCATCTGCGGCAGCTGCGGCATGGTGATCAACGGCCGGCCGACCCTCGCCTGCCGCACCCTCACGAAGGACCTGCCCACCGACATCATGCTCGCGCCGCTGCCCGCGTTCGAGTTGATCGCCGACCTGTCGGTGAACACCGGCAAGTGGATGCGCGGCATGAGCGAGCGGCTCGAGACGTGGGTGCACTCGCTCGACGAGGACGTGGACCTGCGCCGCATCGAGGCGCCGATGGACCCCGACCTCGCCGACAGGATCTACGAACTCGACCGCTGCATCGAGTGCGGCTGCTGCGTGGCGGCTTGCGGCACGGCGCGCATGCGCGAGGACTTCGTCGGCGCCGCGAGCTCGTCGGCAACGACGACGGCGTGTTCGGTTGCATGACGCTGCTCGGCTGCCACGACGTCTGCCCGAAGGCGCTGCCGCTGCAGACGCAGATCGCGTTCCTGCGCCGCAAGATGGCACGCACTGGCGCCGGCGGTTGAGGCCGCTTAGCAAGCTTTTAAGGTTTCGCTAGGAAGCACTTAGCAAACGCCCGGCATCCGGCCCGGCAGACTGCGCTCCACGAATCCAGCGACCGTGGGGGTCAGTCATCATGAAGATCAAGCAGTGGGCGGGTGCCGCCGTGAGCGTTGCACTTGCGTTGGGCGTGTCGGTCGAATCGGTGGCGGGCGACAAGTCGGCCGATGCCGTGGCGCGTGGCCGCTATCTCGTCACCATCTCCGGGTGCAACGACTGCCACACCGACGGTTACCTGCAGAACGGGGGCAATGTCCCGGAGCGCGAGTGGCTCACGGGCACGGCGGTCGGTTACCAGGGGCCGTGGGGCACGACCTACGCGTCCAACCTGAGGCTGGTCATCGGCAAGATGACCGAGGCGCAGTGGGTCACGCACGCGCGCAAGGAGCGCCTGCCGCCGATGCCGTGGTTCAACCTCGCCAAGATGACCGACGCCGACCTGAAGGCCGTCTATGCCTATGTCCGCAGCCTGGGGCCGGCGGGCGTGGCGACGCCGGCCTATGTCGCGCCGGGCGGCAAGGTGAACACGCCGTACTTCGTGTTCGTGCCGGTCGTGGACCAGAAGCAGGCGGCGCGCTGAGGTTCGCTCAGCGCGGAATCTCGGCCAGCGTGACGGGCCGCAGGACGTGGAACCGGAAGCGTCCGCGGCCCGTCTTCTCGATGCGCAGTGACGGACAGCGCTCCTCGAGCCGCCGCGCAAGCAGGATCAGCCGCGCCTCGAGGTTCTCGCTCAGGTCCGGCAGGCGGATCGACGGGTCGAGCCGCAGCTCGCGGTTGGTGTGGTCACTGCGGCCGTCCTCGGCGTGCGCCCGCAGCAGCCGCCACAGGATCGCGCCGGCCACGCCCTTGATCAGGTATTCCTCGTCCACGAAGACGCTGTCGTTCTCCGCGTAGCGCCGCACGCGCAGCGGCGCGCCTTGCGGTGCCGCGACGGCCCGGCCTGCGTGGGCCTCGTCGCGCGCAGGCGCGGCCGGCTCTTCCTCGAGCAGCGCGGCCACGGCGCCGACATGACTCGCGAGCACCATGAAGCCGTCTTCCTCGTCGTAGCCGAAGCGGCCGGGGGCAGCACTCTCCGCGAACAGCACGCCGAGCAGGCGGTCACCGGCGAGGATCGGCACGGCGATCTGGCTCTGCGATTCCGGCAGGCCTGGGAACGGGATCTCGTGCTCGAGTCCGGTGATCCCGCGGCGCTCGGCGGCCTCGCGCATCGCGCGGCCGTAGCCGAACTCGGACGTCGCGTGCGAGATGCGGATCGGGATGCGGGCCTGCGCGGCCGCGCCGATGATGCCTTCGCCCGGGCGCACTTCGGCGCCGACGCCGGATTGCGCGTAGCCGCGGCTCGCGACGGTGTACAGCCGATCGGCCGCCGGATCGTGCATCAGGACCATGGCGTGTTCGATGCCGATCGGGTCGGCCAGCACGTCGAGCAGCGCGTCGAGCAGTGACGCGAGGTCGCCTGCCGCCGACAGTCGCGCCATGCAGGCACGCAGCGTCGTCACGTCCACTTCGGGCGGCGGCGGCGCAGCGAGCGGCGTGCCGTGCACCTCGGTGACGGACTCCACGCGGTAAACGTCCGACCCGCGCAGCTTGAACACTCCGGTCATGCCGGCGTGCGAGGCGAGGCCCGCGAGCTTGGCCTTCATGCACTCGAACAGCGGGCCCGAATCCTCGGTGCGCAGGTAGCGCACCGCGAGCTTGTACTGCGCGCCCGTGTCGGGGTGGATCACCACCACCGTCGCGCGCGGGTTCTCGAGCACGTTCGGCCGCGTCTTGCTGAAGAACTGGAACGACAGCGCGACGTGCTGCCGGTCGACGTAGTGAACCTCCGAGATGTACGACACGTTGGGCGTGCCGTCCTGCGAGCAGGTGGCGATCGTCGCCGGGATCGCGCCCTCGAAGCACCGCCGCAGCGTGGGAATGGAGAGCGGCACGGTCAGGGCTTGAGCGGCTGGCCGGCCGCGGGGCCGGGCGTCTGCTGGAAGGCGGCAGCCGGGGTGAAGCGGATCGCCGCCAGCTCCCCGGTTCCGCCGTGCAAGGCAGCGGCGAACCGGACGTCGAAACCGATGCGTTCGAGGTCGCCGGACCACGCGCGCAGGTGCTGCCGCACGGCAACCCGGTCTGCCGCCGTGACGCGAACGACGCGCGCATCGGAGCCTTTGAGCTGGATGGTCTGGTGCGTGCTCGGCTGGCTGAAGACCGCCGCGATCATCCCGTTGGTGGCCACGTCCTCGAGCAGGGTGACGGCGCGGCCCGCCTCGACCAGCACGGTGACCTGCCGGCGGTCGCGCGACACCCGGCAGCCGCAGCCGCGAACGGCATCGGCCACGAGCTCGGCATTGCGCGAAGCAATGATCACCGACACCGGGCCCTGGATGAACTCCGCATGCCGCGCGTCGAGCGGATCAGCCCTGTCTGTTCCCCCCGTCATGGGATGGATTCTAGGGGATAGGGGATAGGGGATAGGGGGTGGCGGATAGCGGATGGCGGATCGAGACCGGCGGTGACGGCGTAGATCTTATGTCTATTAAAATGCTGCAAGAAAACCTGTACAAGTGAATCTGTACAGGATCCGCTCCCCGAAACGCGTTCCAGGCAGGGACATGGTGTCCCTGACGCTCCAAGGAACCAACACAGGGGTACGTCCAATGAACCGCAAGTCTTTCGTTGCCGCGGCTGCCGCGGTGCTCGTTTCGTTCGGTTTGGCCGCGGCGCCGGAAGCCGAGGCCAATGGCAAGGGCAAGAACAAGGGTCCCAACCTCGTCGAGGTCGCGATCGCCGTGAACTCGGAGGGCCAGTTTGCCGGCAGCTTTGACACGCTGATCGCGGCCGTGCTCGCGGCCGACGAGTCCGTGCTGAAGCGCTTGGAAGCCAAGCGCCAGTCCACGGTGTTTGCGCCGACCGACGATGCCTTTGCCGCACTGGGGCTGACGCCCGCAAACATCGGCACTCTGGACCAGGACGCGCTGACCCAGATCCTGCTGTACCACGTGGTCAACGGCCGCCGTGACTCGAACGACGTACTCGGGAGTACCCAGCTGCGCACGCTGCAGGGCGGCTTCCTGCGGCAAGACAGCGGCACGTTGATCGATAACAGCACTGATTCGTTCAACGCCAACATCATCGTGACGGACGTGCCGGCCTCGAACGGCATCATCCACGCGATTGACGCGGTGCTGCTGCCGTTCTAACTCGGTTGACGAATGAGCGAAGCCGCGGGCGCACCGGGGATGGTCCCGGTGCGCCCGATGGTTTAGGGTCGCCCTGCCGCCGGGAATGGCAGGAGATCCCGATGACCCTTGACGTCTGCAAAGCCTGTGTCGCGCTGCTTGTGACCATGTCGGCCGCACTGTGTGCCGTCCCGTCGGTGGCAGCCGATGCCGCCGGGTCAGATCCGGCAGCGGTGGGTGCGCTGATCCAGCGGCTCGGCCTCGAGGAGTCGGCGACACCTGTGCGCGACTCGCCCGGTTGGCGCAGGCCGCAACAGGTCCTGGTGTGGAACGTTGCACCGCAGGCAGTCCCGGCGCTGCAGGCCGCCGCACCCGGCGTGAAGCTGTTGCTCGCGAAGGATACGAAGGAAGCCGTCGCGTTTGCGAAGGACGCGGACGCAGTGCTTGGGTTCTGCTCGGCCGACGTGCTCGCAGCGGGGCCCGGCATCCGCTGGGTGCAGAGCTTCTCCGCGGGTGTCGAGCGCTGTGTGTCTATCCCGGCGCTCCGCGAGCGCGGCATCCTGCTCACCAACATGCAACGCGTGGCGGGGCCAGTCATGGCCGAGCACGTCATGGCGATGATGCTCGCGCATGCGCGCGGGCTGCATTTCTACATTCCGGAACGCATGGCGACGCGCTGGACCCGCGAGTTGCCGCCGCCCGGCCGGATGATGACGCTCGAAGGCAAGACGGTGCTGGTCGTCGGCCTCGGTGGCATCGGGGTCGAGGTGGCGAAGCGTGCCCACGCGCTCGGCATGCGCGTCATCGCCACGCGTGCGAGCGGCCGCGAGGGGCCTCCCTTCGTGAGCTACGTGGGCCTGCCGGACGAACTCGTCAGGCTCGGCGCGGAGGCGGACTTCGTGGTGAACACCGTGCCGCTCACGCCCGCCACCACGCGGATGTTCGACGCGAAGTTCTTCGCAGCGGTGAAACCGGGAGCGTTCTTCGTGAACGTCGGGCGCGGCCAGAGCGTGGTGCAGGACGAACTGATCGGCGCGTTGCGCAGCGGCCGCCTCGGCGGGGCAGGGCTCGACGTGACCGATCCCGAACCGCTGCCGGCCGACAGCCCGTTGTGGCAGATGCCGAACGTGATCCTCACGCCGCACGTCTCCGCGCAATCCGATGTCGACGACAGCGTCCGGATGGCGGTGGCGGTCGAGAACCTGCGGCGGTACGTAGCGGGCGAGAAGATGCTCTCGGTCGTCGACGTCGCGAAGGGCTATTGAGGTACCGGCGGTCAACCGGACCGGCGTGCCTGCGTTGACTGTGCTGGTGCCCGCCGAAAGGGCGAGTTGCGGGTGATACCCGGGAGCCGTTCGATGCGGTTTGACAAGCAGGGCAAGGCGTTCACGCGCATCACCCTCGCCGTGGCCGTGCTGGTGCTCGGCGGCTGCGTGTCCGACGGGTACGTCTACGACGACCCGGGCGTTTACTACCGGGGCAGTTCCGGCTATCCACCGTACTACTCCTACGGTTACCCCGGCTATTACGGCGATCCGCGCTACTACGCGCCTCCTGGCTACTACGGCCATTCGCCCTACCCGCCGCGGGTGGTGTACTACGACCACGATCATCGCGGCGACGACTGCCGTCACCCCAGCCACCGCGACGGGCGGCAAGGTGACGACCGCGACCGTCACGATCGCAACGACCGGGATCAACCGCCACAGGATCGCGACGGGCGTCCTGATCGTCGCCCGCCCGGCGAGGGGCCGGCGACGCCACCACCGCAGTGGCGCAATCCCCCGCGGGGCGTGAGTCCGGAGGGCCCCGGTGCGCCGCCGCACGTACGGCCAACGACGAACGACCCAGGTGCCGCACCGGACAGGCGCCGGTCGTCCACCGTGCCGCGTCCAGAACCGGAGCCGCGCGGCATGCGCGCGTTGCGCGTCAAACAACCAGACGACACGGACAGGAAGTCCGAGGCGCGCAAGGAAATCGACTAGTCGCGCGTCACTTGGGTGACCGCATTGCCCGGAAAAGGGCTGCGTGGGTCAGGAAGGGTTCTTGAGTGCGTCGATCTCGTGCTGCAGGCGGATGACTTCGACCTCGAGCGCGGTCACCCGGTCCGCCAGCGAGCCGGCGTCGATGCGGGCCGGCCGCTCAGGGGCGCCGGCCGATTCTTCCGACGGCGGCGGCGCCTCGTCGCTGAAGAGCTGCATGTAGCGCGACTCGCGCCGCCCGGGCTCGCGCGGCAGCTTCGCGACGAACGGCCCGTCTGGCCGCGTCATCAGCTCCTCGAGTTCGGCTTCGACCTCGCTCACGTCCTTGAGCGGCGCGAGGCGCGCGGCGTGCGTGCGCAGCTCGCCCGGCGTCTGCGGGCCGCGCAGCAGCAATTCGCAGACGATCGCCGTGCCCTGTGGCGAGAACTTGAGCGAACCGAACTGCGTGTTGCAGAACAAGTGCTGGTACTTCGGCACGCGGCTGCCGAAGCCCGACTTCTCGAGCACCAGCTGCCGTTTCATGAGGCCGTCCACGACCGCCTGCACCTCGCGCTCGCCGAGTTCCAGCACCGGGTGGCGGTTGCTCTTCTGGTTGCAGGCGTTGACGAGCGCATTGAGCGACAGCGGGTACTGGTCGGGCGTAGTGACCTGCTTCTCGATCAGGCAGCCGATGACGCGGGCTTCGTGGGCGGTCAGTTCGACGGGCATCGCTCGCTCCGCAGGGTGGGCTTGGGTCGCGCGCACGGGGCATAATCGTCGTCCCGGCGGGAAGGATGGTACTCCGTGCAGCAGCGCAGCGGCTCGACGTTGAAGGGCGTGGTGACGGTCTCGCTGATGACGATCAACGTCATCGCCTGGTGCCTCGTGCTGTTCGCGGTGGCAATCATCAAGTTCGTGCTGCCGATCCCGGCGATCCGCCGCTCGCTGAGCCGTGCCATGACGGCGCTGGCCGAGGGCTGGATCGGCACCAACAACGCCATCTTCCGGCTGATGGGATCGCTGCCGCTCGAGCCGCGCGGACTCGAGGGGCTCTCGATCCGCGAGTGGTACCTCGTGGTGTCGAACCACCGTTCGTGGGTGGACATCCTCGTGCTGCAGGCGGTGTTCAACCGGCGCATCCCGTTCCTCAAGTTCTTCCTCAAGCAGCAGCTCATCTGGGTGCCGTTCCTCGGGATTGCGTGGTGGGCGCTCGATTTCCCGTTCATGCGCCGGTATTCGTCGGCGCACCTCGCGAAGCATCCCGAGGATCGCGGCAAGGACCTCGAGGCCACGCGCAGCGCCTGCGAGAAATTCCGGCTGATTCCCACGTCGGTGATGAATTTCGTCGAGGGCACGCGCTTTACGCCCGCGAAGCACGCCGCGGCGCAATCCCCGTACCGCAACCTGCTGCCGCCGCGCGCGGGCGGCGCCTCGTTCGTGCTCTCCGCGATGGGCGGCATGCTGCACTCGATGCTCGACGTGACGATCGCCTACACGACCGGCACCCCGACCTTCTGGGACCTGTGCTGCGGCCGCGTGGGCACCGTCCGGGTGGACGTGCAGCGGCGCGCGATCGATGACTGGCTCGCGGCCGGCGACTACATGAACGACCCGGCCTTCCGCGAGCGCTTCCAGGCATGGCTCGGCGGGGTGTGGGCCGAGAAAGACTCACGGCTCGGCCGCATGCTCGCCTGAGGCTACGCACATGAGCTGGGACCTGCCGTCGCCCTTCATCCACGAACGCGTGGCCCATCACGCCGAGATCGACGGCTACGGCCACGTGAACAACGTGATGTACGTCGCCTGGATGGACGACTGCGCCTGGGCGCACTCCACGGAGCGCGGCATCCCGCCCGAGCTGTGCCGCCAGCTCAACCGCGGCATGGCCGTGTGGCGCACGCAGGTGCACTACCTGGGTTCGGCGTACGAGGGCGACGTGATCCAGGTCGCCACCTGGCCGGTGCTGAACGACGGACGGCTCCGCATCGAACGCCGCTTCCAGATCCGCCGCAAGGCGGACGGCCAGACGCTGGTGCGGGCCTTGATCCACTACGTCTGCATCGACCTGCAGACGGGCAAGGCGAAACGGATGCCCGTCGAATTCACGAAATACACCGTGGCGCCCGAGGTGGCCGAGGCCGTGGCCCGGGAAACCGAGCCCTACCAGCCGGGCGTCGAGCCGCGCTGAGCGGCCTTCACGCAATCACAGGAGGAGACGACATGCACGACCAATGGTCCGGGCCGGAGCTCGATTCGCTCATCGGCAAGACTGCGCTCACCCGCCGCGAAATGATGATGACCACGCTGGCGGTGGGCTTTGCGGCCGCCACGCTGCCGGTCCACGCCGAGACCGTGATTACCACCAGCGCCGAGGGCCTCACGGCCGGCGAGGTGAAGATCCCGGTCGCCGACGGCGAGATCCCGGCCTACCGCGCCATGCCCGCCAAGGGCAGCGCGTTCCCGGTGGTGCTGGTGGTGCAGGAGATCTTCGGCGTGCACGAGCACATCAAGGACGTGTGCCGGCGCTTCGCGAAGGAAGGCTATTGCGCCATCGCGCCCGAGATGTACGCACGCCAGGGCGACGTCTCCAGGCTCACCGATTACCGCGAGATCTTCGCGCAGGTGGTGTCGAAGGTTCCCGATGCGCAGGTGATGTCGGACCTCGACGCCGCGGTTGCGTGGGCGGCGAAGACTGGCAGTGGCGATCCCGCGCGCGTCGCGGTGACCGGCTTCTGCTGGGGCGGGCGCATCACGTGGCTCTACGCCGCGCACAGCCCGAAACTCAAGGCAGGCGTGGCGTGGTACGGCCGGCTCGTGGGCCAGCCGACGGAATTGCAGCCGCGGTACCCCATCGACGTGGTCGCCGAGCTCAAGGCGCCCGTGCTTGGCCTGTACGGCGAGAAGGACCAGGGCATCCCGCTCGAGGACGTGGAGAAGATGCGTGCGGCGCTCGTGGCCGCGAAGCAACCTTCGGAGATCGTCGTGTTTCCCGAGGCTCCGCACGGTTTCCACGCGGACTACCGCCCGAGCTTCCGCGAAGCCGCGGCGAAGGACGCCTGGGCGCAGTGCCTCGCGTGGTTCCGCAAGCACGGCGCCGGCTAGAACCTCCAGAGCACGCCGACCGAAGGCACCAGCGGCAGCCAGTGCCGGTACTCGCGTTCGAGCGTGAGCTGGCCGCCGGGGTAGGCGTAGGAAAAGTCCGTGCAGCACGCATTGCGCTGGTTGAACGCGTTGGTGACCTCGGCGAACACGTCGAGGTCGCCGCGTCGCAACTCGAAACTGCGGCTCACGCGCAGGTCCACCGACGAGTAGTCGTCGTAGCGGATCGAATTGCGGCGGCCGACGGCGATGGCCGCCTGCGGCGTGCCCGCGTCGGCGACGCTCACCGGCGTCGTCGGCCAACCGGTGTGATAGGCCGCGGCGAGCGTCGCGTTCCACGGGCCCGACGTCCAGGTGAGCCCCGCGCCCACCGAGTGCGCCTGGTCCCAGCTGCGCCGCGTCTCGACGCCGTCCTCGTCGTCTGTCACGCGTGACCACGTGTAGCTCACCCAGCCGTTCCAGGGGTCCCCGCTGCGGCGGGTGAGGAGCGTCTCGACGCCTTCGGCACGGGCCGAGTCGGGCGCGATGCGCACGCGGTCCCAGCGCAGCTCGGGCACCAGCGACAACGGATCGAACAGGCTCTCGTAGCGCGGCTTGAGGCTGTCGTAGTCCTTGCGATACGCCTCCACCCGCAGGACGAAGCCCTCGGGCAGGTCGCGCTCCACGCCGAGGATCCAGTGGTCGGCCCGTTGCGCGGGCAGGAACACCGTGACGCCGTCCTCGACCTGCAGCTCGTTGATGCCCTGGAACTGCTGGTAACGGCCCCAGCTTGCGCGCAAGCGCGTGGCGTCGCCCGCGGCCCAGGCGAGGTTCACGCGCGGTCCCCACTGGTCGTCGGCATCGGCGCCGTAACTCTGCTCGTCCCAGCGCAGGCCCAGCTCCGCAGCGAGCCGGTCCGTGACCATCACGCGGCTCGAGACGTAGGCCGCCACGTGGTCGCCCGACGGCTCGAGGTCTGCGGCGCGCGCGGTCTCCTGCGCAGGACTGTCGGGCCAGGGATAGCCGGCCTCGAAGCGCACCTCGCTCGCGTAGTCGTAGTCGGCCGAGAGCGAGCGGTACTCGACGCCGAACTGGTGCACCCAGCGCCGCATGCGCCAGGTGCCGTCGAGCTTCAGGCCAAACACGTCGTAGTGCCGCTCGTCGTCCACCGTGCCGGTGCGCAGCCCGGGCTCGCTCACCTCGCCGTCGCGCTGGGAGGCCACGTCCGTGTAGGAGACGATGGCGGTTCCCGAGAGGCCGGGCGAGAACTCGTGTTCGAGCGTCGCCCAGACGTAGGAATTACGGTAGTTCGCGTCGGCGAACTCGGTCTCGTCGGTGTTTTGTACCTCGGCGCGGTCGTCCGCCAGCAGCACGTGCAGGCTGGCACGCGTGCTGTCGCTGAATGCGTAGTCGACGCGGCCGAACGCGTCGCTGTAACTCGGCTCGCCGATCTCGGAATCGACGATGTCGGCGACCTCGTCGAGGTTGCTGCGGCGGACGGCTGCGAGCCACTGGCCCTTGCCGTCGCCGAAGCGGTGCGAGGCGAGGGCGCTCAGGTGGAAAAGGCTGGCGCCGAGTTCGTAGTACGCGTCCGCCGGCGGGCGCACCGAAGTGGCTTCGATCACCGCGCTCATCCGGTCGCCGTAGTGCGCCGTGAAGCCACCGGCGTGCACGTCGAGCCGGCTCACGACGCGCGGGTCGAGCACGCTTGCGGGGCTCAGCAGCAGGCGCAGGTGGAACGGTTCGTACAGCGGCAGGCCGTCGAATACGATCAACGTCTCGTTGCCCTCGCCGCCGCGCAGGTTCGCGAGGCCCGAGAGCCCGTTGCTCGCGGCGCCAGGCAGGCGATGCACGGCCTTGAGCGAGTCGTCCGCGAGCCGCGGCAGCGCCTCGATCTGTTCCTGGGTGAAGAGCGTGTGGGTGTCGGGTGTGTCGGCCGACAGCGAGTAGCGGCTCGCCGCGATGACGATTTCCTCGAGCGGGGCAGCGGTGGTGCCGCCGGACACGCCCGGACCCGGGGCCGGCGTCGCGGATCTCGCGAGCACGATCGCGTAGGTGTCGGTGCCGGCGCGTTTCGCACGCAGGCCGTGCGGTGCGAGAACCTCGTCGAGGATGGCCCGCGGAGTAGAGCCTGCCGGCTCGAGCTCGACCCGCAGCGATGCGGGCACGGTTTCGCTGCTGTAGACGAGGTGGAGACCCTGTTCGCCCAGGTCCTGCAGCACCTCGGCGAGCGGGCGGCCGGCATAGGGAGGCCCCGCCATCGCCCATGCACTCCAAAGCGACGCAGCGATGCACGCCGCGGCGCGGTGCTTCACGACGATGGAGCTGCAGACGTTGGGCTGGCGGGGCGGCACGGGCCGCCAGATAGTAGCCGAGCCGCGCGCAACCGCCTATTGCAGCCGTTGCCGCATCAGGGTTCGGTTGCCTCGACGCGGATGCGCTCTGCGCCGATCTCGGGCGCCAGCGAGGTGGTCGACAGCACTGCTCGCACGGCTTCCTCGGGTGTCAGCCCTTCCACCGTGCCGCTCAGCGTCGCACGCCGTGCCCGCTCGGCCGCCGCGGGCGATGCGTAGACGATGGTGCGGCCCGTCTGGCGGGCGGCCCAGACAAGGAAGTCCTCGACCGTGCGGCCTTCGATGCTGAACGGCGGCGTCACTTCCGCGACCCAGTTCCACTCGGGGGCGGTCGGCGCCAGCGGCGCGCGGATCACCTCGTTGCCGCGCACGGTGAAACTCTCGCCCGCGGCGCCGACCAGGTCTCCCGACACGTGCGACAAGCGCACGCGTCCTTCGCGCACGCCGACCCGCACGCTGCCGTCCAGAATGCGCGCTTCGTACTGCGTGCCGAGGTGCGCCACCGGGCCTGCCGGCGTGTCGAGCACGAAATCCGGGCCCGGTGTTCCCTGCGGGCTGCCCGCATCGACATACACGGCGCCCTGCGACAGCCGTGCCTGGCCCGCGTCTTCGAACGCGACCAGCGTGCGAGCATCGAGCCGCAACTCCACGCCGTTCTCGAGTTGCAGCGCGGCACGGCCATCACGCGCCGTGCGCAGTTGGGTCCCGGACACGAGAGAGGCGGCCGTCGCGACCGGCGTCCAGCGTCCATTGCCGACGTTCTGCTCGACGCTGCCGACGGTTCGCGTCAACGAGGCGACGACCTGCGGTTCGACCTGCAACATCGGGCGCACCAGCCAGACGCCGAGTGCGGCCACAGTGACGCTCGCTGCCGCGGCCCAGCTCGTGACGAGCCGCCGGCGGCGGCGCGCCGCGACCGACGAGCGCCATTCGGATTCGACGGCGGCGCGCACGTCGGCCATTGCCTGCGCAGTGGCGGCGGGCCGTGCGCCGGCCGCGCGCAGCAGGGCTGCGATGTCCGCGTCGCCGGGCAGCTCTGGTCGTGACGATTCGTTCATTCCAGTCCCCTCACGTCTCGAGGCTGGCCAGCACGTCGGCGGCCGACGCACCGAACACCGCTTCGAGCCCGTCCCGGAAGGCCACCCGCGCACGCGCGAGCAGCGACTGCGCGGCGGTATGGCCGATCCCCAACCGGTCGCCGATTTCCTCGACGGACCGTCCCTCGACGTATTTCCACTCGAGCGCCTCGCCATAGCGATTCGGCAGGCGGTCGAGCACGGCGTGCACGAGGCGTTTCAGTTCTGCGCTGTCGGCGCGGCGCAGCGGATCGTCGCCGGGAGGCGCCTCGATCGACTCCAGGGCCGCGCGCACCTCTTCGCTGTCCTCGATCAGCAGCACCTTGCCGGAGTGGCGCCGCTGCGAACGCACGTGATCGGCGATCTCGCGGCGGCAGATCTGGCACAGCCAAGTGAACAGCGCCGCGTCGCCCCGGTAGTCCCCCAGCTTGCGCATCGCCTTGATGAGCGTGGCCTGCACGACGTCCTTGGCGGTGTCCTCGTTGCGGCCGAGGCGCGGCAGCGCGAACCGGTAGATGCGCGGGAAATAGGTCTCGAAGAACGCGTTGAATGCGCGCTCCTCGCCCGCCAGCATCTCCCGCACGAGTTTTGAGTCGTCGGTCACGGTTTCGCTCGCTGCCTCATGCGCAGTTAGACGGTCGCGCGGCGGCAAATCAATCGCCGCGTCTCCGCAAGGCTCCGTCGCGAGGTGTAACAGATTGATTCAATTCAACTAATCCGCTTCGTGGTCGGACCGCGATTGATTTCGTGCGGAGGCGCCGTCTAACGGTCCAGTAAGCGCACGGCGTTGGCCGCGGCGCGGTCGGACAAGGAGCGGCATCTTGACCCAAGTGTCCCACGCACGATCCGAGAGCCGGCGGGTGCCCGGGCCGGCCCTGCGCCTGGCCGAGGCACGGGCGGACGCGCCGGAGCGCGCGGAGCTGGAGGCGTTCGTGCAGAACGCGTTCGCGCGCAAGCACGATGCGTCGGTCACGAGTTTCATGCCGACTCTGCTTTCGTTCCGCGACGCGGGCGGTGAGCTGCGGGGAGTGATCGGGCTGCGCAGTGCGGCGCCGAAGCCCCTCTATCTCGAGCAGTACCTCGAGCAACCGGTCGAGGCCGCCATCGCGACCGCCACCGGGCAGGCGGTGCAGCGTCACCAGGTGGTCGAAGTCGGCAATCTCGCCGGCGTGAACTGCCGCGCGGCGATGCGCATGGTGGCGGCGCTGCCGTCCTACCTGCTCGCCCGGGACTACCGCTGGATCGTCTTCACGGCGACCAGTGCCGTGCGTGGCATCCTGCAGGGCTTCGATGCACCGCTCGTGGAGCTGGCCCGCGCCGATGGCACCCGCGTTGCCAACAGCCCGGACCGGTGGGGGCGCTATTACGAGAACGACCCGCGCGTGCTCGCGGGCTTCCTGCCGGACAGCCGCTGGATTCCCGGGTTCACTCCCGGGCTGAACGCCCACTGACGCCGTGGCTGCGACGATGCCGCGACAGCAGGGGCGGACCGCGCTCGACGACGGGCGCAACGCCGTCGGCTACCTCGAGCTGGCCGCCACGGTTGCGGAGGAAGGCGACTGGCTCGCGTCCCACGGTGAGCGCTTCGCCCTGCTCGCCGACAATGGCATCGGCTGGGCGATCAGCGACCTGGCGCTGCACACGCGCGAGTTGCCTTGCGTGCCATTGCCGGGTTTCTTCACCGCGCAGCAGGTGCAGCACGCGCTCGATGACGCGGGGGTCGACTGCCTGCTGACCGACGATCCGCGTCGCCTGCGCCAGCTGCTCGACGGCTGGCACACGGTGGGCGCTTCGGGGCGCTCCGGACTGGCGCTGTTCCGTCGCCAGCTCGATCCGGCCCAGCGGCCCATACTGCCGGCGGGCACCGCCAAGATCACCTACACGTCTGGGAGCACCGGCCAACCCAAGGGCGTATGCCTCGGCAGCGCGCAGCTCGACACCATCGCGCGGTCGCTGGCCGAAGCGACCCGCACGCTCGACATCGAGCGTCACCTCTGCCTGCTGCCACTCGCCACGCTGCTCGAGAACATCGCGGGCATCTACGCGCCGTTGCTCGCGGAGGCGACGTGCCTGCTGCCGCCGGCCAGTGTCACCGGCATGAGCTACGCCGGTCCGAATGTGCAGCGGTTGCTCGGCTGCATCACGGAGTCGGAACCACAGAGCCTGGTGCTGGTGCCGGAATTGCTGCGCCTGCTGGTGGCGGCGGCGGAACGGGGATGGCGCGTGCCGCCCTCGCTGCAGTTCGTCGCGGTCGGCGGCGCGCCGGTGTCCGCCAAGCTGCTCGAGCGCGCCGAGAAGGTGCGCCTGCCGGTCTTCGAAGGCTATGGCCTGAGCGAATGCGCTTCGGTCGTGTGCCTGAACCGGCCGAACGCGCGCCGCCGTGGCAGCGTGGGGCGCCCGCTGCCGCACTCGCGCGTCCGCATCGCGAATGACGGCCAGATCATGGTGTCGGGCGTGACCATGCTCGGTTATCTCGGCCAGCCGCCGCGCCGCGCGGACGAGGAGTGGGCCACCGGCGACCTTGGCGAGATCGACGCCGACGGCTACGTGTACGTCCGCGGACGGCTGCGCAACATCTACATCACCAGCCTCGGCCGCAACGTCGCGCCGGAGTGGGTGGAGCGCGAGCTCGTGCAGCAACCCGGCATCCGCCACGCGATGGTGCACGGCGAGGCGCAGCCGTATGCCGTCGCGCTCGTGGAGCCGATGAACGAAGGCGTGACCGACGAGGAGATCGAACGAGGCATCGCCGCGGCGAACGCACGCCTGCCCGAGTACGCGCAGGTGCGTCGCTGGGCCCGCGCGCCGGAGCCCTTCACCTTCCGGAACGGCCTGCTGACGTCCAACGGGCGCCTGCGCCGCGACGCCATCCTGGAACGCCACGGCGCGCTGCTCGCGCCGCTCTACGACCAAGCTGCAAACGGCTGATCGAGGTACCTGATGACCTTCCACGAGCAACTCGCCCGCGTGACCGCCCCTGACCGCGAATTCCTGCTGTCCGCGCCGGTGATCCGGCGTGCGCTGGCGGGTGACGTGACGCGCGAGCTCTACGTCGCCTTCCTCACCCAGGCCTACCACCACGTGCGGCACACGGTGCCCCTGCTGATGGCCGTGGGGGCGCGCGTGCCGGACCGGCACGCGTGGTTGCGCGACGCGATCCTGCACTACCTCGAGGAGGAGACGGGCCACGACGAGTGGATCCTGAACGACATCGAGCGGGCCGGTGGCGATCGCGCGGCGGCGGCAGCCTCCGAGCCATCGGTCGCGACGGAAGCGATGGTGGCCTATGCGTACGACACGGTGATGCGCCGCAACCCGCTCGGCTTCTTCGGCATGGTGCACGTGCTCGAGGGAACGAGCGTGGCGCTCGCGCTGAACGCGGCCGGCCGCATCCAGCAGGCGCTGGAGCTGCCGTCGAATGCGTTCACCTACCTGAAGAGCCACGGCGAGCTCGACAAGGAACACATCAACGACCTCGCGGGCATCCTGGAGCGCTTCGCGGACGAAGACGACCGCCAGGCCGTGATCCGCTGCGCGCGTGGCATCTACTGGCTGTACGGGCAGATGTTCCGTGGCCTCGAGTCCGCCGTGCCGCTGATGGCTGCCGGCCTGCCGCAGCGGAGGTCCGCATGAACCCTTCGAGCATCCGCGCCCTGGTGACAGGAGGTGGCGGCGGCATCGGTGGTGCGATCGCCGACGAACTGCTCGCTCGCGGCGCTGCGGTGCTGCTCGTCGACCGTGACGAGGCGGCACTCCGTCGGGCGGCCGAGCGGCTGGCCCGCTTCGGTGACCGGGTCGGTACGCTCGCGGCCGACCTCACGCGCTCCGACGACCGCCAGCGGCTCTGCAGCGAGGCGGCCGCGTGGCGCGGAGGCGTCAACGTGCTGATCAACAACGCCGGGGTCAACCACTTCCGCATGTTCGCCGACCAGCCGGCGGAGCAGATCGACCTGGCGATCGCGATCAACCTGATGGCGCCGCTGCACCTGTGCCGCGAACTGCTGCCGCACCTGCAGCGGCAGACGGAAGCCTGCATCCTCAACACCGGCTCGGTGTTCGGCGCGATCGGCTATCCCGGTTACGCGGTGTACTCGGCCACCAAGTTCGCGGTGCGCGGCTTCACCGAGGCGTTGCGCCGCGAGCTGGCCGACACCGGGGTCAGCGTGCGCTACGTGGCGCCCCGCGCCACGCGCACAGGCATCAACACCTCGGCGGTCGAGCGCATGAACGCCGAGCTCGGCGTGGCGATGGATCCGCCGGAGCTCGTCGCGAAGGCGGTCTGCGACATGCTGGCCGGCGGCAAGGTCGAGGCCGTGCTCGGCTGGCCCGAGAAGTTGTTCGCCCGCGTCAACGGCCTCCTGCCACGCGTCGTCGATGGCGCACTCCGCAAGCAGCTGCCCGTGATCCGCCGTTACGCCGGCGAGTCGGCGGCCGTCACCAAGTCCTGAGAGAGGTCCCGAGATGAAGTTTCCGCGATTCCTGATGGCTTCGATTGCCGTGCTCGCCGTGTTCTCCGCGCGCGCTTCCGCCGCCGACGACGCCGCGTTCAATGCCGAGCTGCTGTCGATCCAGCAGGCCTGGGCGAAGGTGAACTACGAGATCCCTGCCGGCGACGCGCGTGAACGGGCATTCGAGCAGCTCGAGAAGCGCGCCGAGCAGTTCGTGCAGCAGCATCCCGGTAGCGCCGAGGCGCTGATCTGGGAAGCCATCATCGAGAGCAGCTACGCCGGCGCCAAGGGTGGGCTCGGCGCGCTGGGCCTGGCCAAGGAAGCGCGCGGCAACCTCGAGGCGGCGATGAAGATCGATCCGAATGCGCTGGACGGCTCCGCGTATACGAGCCTCGGCACGCTGTACTACAAGGTGCCCGGGTTCCCGGTCGGCTTCGGCGATCACGACAAGGCGCGCAAGCTCCTCAAGAAGGCCCTGGAGATCAACCCGAACGGCATCGACCCGAACTACTTCTATGCCGAGTTCCTGTTCGAACAAGGCGAGTACGCGCAGGCACTCCCGTACCTCGACAAGGCTGCCAAGGCGGCGCCGCGTCCGGGCCGTGAGGCGGCGGACAAGGGGCGCCGGGCAGAGATCGCTGCGCTCACGTCGAAGGTGAAGAAGGAACTCGGCTGAGGGACGGGCGGGTCGGCTCCAGCGTCGCGGTCCACGGCATGCACTGCCGCAACGCGTCGAATTCCGGGCCGGCGTCGGCCTGCACGCGGACGATCGTGCCGGTGGCCGGGTGCGTGAACCCGAGCCCCACGCACGCGAGCAGCAGGCGGCGCACGCCGTACAGCTCGGCGAACAGCCGGTTGTGGCGGCCCTTGCCATAGGTCGAATCGCCGACGATCGGGTGCG
The DNA here is from genome assembly GCA_019136105.1 of Gammaproteobacteria bacterium. Lineage (GTDB taxonomy): Bacteria > Pseudomonadota > Gammaproteobacteria > Steroidobacterales > Steroidobacteraceae > RPQJ01. The sequence continues at coordinate 4,700 of JAGVUU010000121.1, read as the reverse complement.
ACAGGTGCGCGAGGTGCCGGCGCAGTTGATGGCGCCGCCCGGTCTCGGGCTCGAGTTCGACGAGTGCGTAGCGTGACGTGGGGTAGCGATCCACGCGCACCGGCAATTCCACCGTGGCAAGCGTGCGAAACGCCGTGCGGCATGGTTTCGGAGCGGAGTCCGCGGTGGGCGCGCAGGCATCCTGCACGGCGTCGAGCGGGTGGTCGATGACGCCCGCGGGCTGCGGCCAGCCGCGCACGATCGCGACATAGGTCTTGCGGACCTGCTTGCCGGCGAACTGTCCGGCGAGCGCGGTGGCGGTGGCCTTGTCGAGCGCGAAGGCCAGCGCCCCTGAGGTGCCCTTGTCGAGGCGATGCACGGGAAAGACGTGCCGGCCGAGCTGGTCGCGCAGCAGCTGCACGGCGAAGCGTGTCTCGTGCCGGTCGATGGGCGAGCGATGCACGAGCAGGCCCGAAGGCTTGTTGACGACGACGATCGCGTCGTCCCGGTAGAGGATCGGCAGCTCTTCGGTGGAGGCAGGTATCGCCGCGCTCACCAGGGAATCTCGCTGCCGTCCCAGGCGTAGAAGCGACCGGTGTCCGCGGGCGTGAGCCGATCGATCACTTCGAGCAGCTGGCGCACGGTCCGCCCGGGGCTGAATAGCTTGTCGGGCGCGACGTTGGCCTGGAAAGGCCGGGACAGGCCGGTGTCCGTGGTGCCCGGGTGCAGCGCCACGCACGCCACGTTGCGTCGCGAGCGGGCCCACTCGATGGCCAGGGTCTTCGTGAACATGTTCTGCGCCGCCTTCGCGCCACGGTAGGCGTACCAGCCGCCGAGCCGATTGTCGCCGATGCTGCCGACGCGTGCGGAGATACTGGCGAACACGGCCCGCTCGCGGTGCGACAGCAGCCGCTCGAAATGCCGGGCGACCAGCAACGGCCCGAACGCGTTCACCGCGAAGCTCGCGGCCAGGGCCTCCGGCCGCACGTCGGCGAGCCGCTTCTCGGGCGCCAGCGACGCCGCGCCACCGTGCAGGATGCCGGCGCAGTTCACGACGAGGTGCAGCCGGTCCGTCATGCCGGCGACGGTCGCGGATGCCTGGGCGATGCTGGTCTCGTCGGTCACGTCGAGCGGCACGACCTGCAGGCGGGGCTCGTTCGCTGCAAGGGTTACGAGCTCGTCCGCTCGCTCCGGTGCGCGGCAGCCTGCGAACACGCGCCCGACGAGCGGCTGCGCGAGCAGCTGACGCACGAACTCGAGGCCGATGCCGCGGCTCGCGCCCTGCACCAGGGCCTGGCTGCCGGCGGGAAAGGAAGTGAGCATACTGCGTGGACTCGCAGGGTAAGGACGACGAGGGGAATCACGTGCAAGGTTCGCAGCGCCTGCAGGATTGGATCAGCGGTGGCGGGACGCGCCGTCTCGCGGGCCACGACGTGTTCGTACGCACCGCGGTCACGCCGGGCCGGCCGCCGTTGCTGCTGATCCACGGCTATCCCACGGCGAGCTACGACTGGGTCCGCGTCTGGCCACGGCTCGCTGCCCGGCACTCCCTCTACGCGCTCGACCTGCTGGGCTTCGGCCTCTCGGCCAAGCCCACCGACACCGACTACCCGATCGCGCTGCAGGCAGGCCTCTGCATGGCGTTGCTCGACGACGCAGGCGTCACGAACGCACACGTGCTCGCGCACGACTACGGCGACACGGTGGCGCAGGAATTGCTGGCGCGCGAGCGCGAGGGCAAGTTACGCATCGCGAGCATGGTCTTCCTGAACGGCGGCCTGTTCCCGGAGACGCACCGCGCCCGGCCCATCCAGAAGCTGCTGGCCAACCCGCTGCTCGGGCCGCTGCTCGCGCGCGCGATGGGTTACGCGAAGTTCGAAGCGACGATGTTGTCGATCTCCGGAGAGAAGCCGCCGTCGCGCGAGGAACTGCGGGACCTGTGGGTGTTGATCGAGCGGGACGGAGGGCGGCAGGCGCTCGCGCGGCTGATCAACTACATGGAACAGCGGCGTCGCAATCGTGCCCGCTGGGTCGGTGCGCTGGTGGAATCACGCGTGCCCCGGCGCCTGATCTGCGGAGCGGTCGATCCTGTGTCCGGCCGCCACCTTGCGGACCGTTATCGCGAGCTCGTGCCCAATCCCGACGTCGTCGTGCTCGAGGGAGTGGGCCACTACCCGCAGCTCGAGGTGCACGATCGCGTCGTCGAGGAATACGAGGCGTTTCGCGCTCGAATCCGCGCCTGACTCAACCGAACACGAACACCTTCACCAGGATGTCGCCGATGCCGATGAGGGCCGCGCCGGCGATGAGCCCCGCGCAGATCGGTTCCTGCGAATCCACCCAGATCGCATGGCCGCGGGACTGGGGCTGCGAACCGTACTTGCGAGCCGCGACCCAGAACAGCAGGGCGCCGAGGAACATCATCAGCGACGAGTCCGGCGGCACCACCACGCCGAGGCCGATCGCGAGTGGCGACAGGGGGAAGCGGTTCTTGGTGCGGATGCGCAGCACTTCCATCACCAGCGCGGCGAAACCGGCGATCGCCATCGACCACAGGATCGAGTTCGACAGCAGCGAGCGGCCGCCGTCCTCGCCGAACACCGCGGTGACGAGGTCCGACACGCCCTTCCACTGCAGCGCGCCCGGGAACGAAAACTTGTCGGTGACCATCGTGTCCATCACCGACTTGCCTGAGGCCGGGTCGAAGTTGGTCAGCCCGAACAGGATGAAAAACAATGGTGTCGCCGCGAGCGCGCCCGCCACGATGCCGATCACGTGGCCGATCGCCTGCTGGCGCGGCTTGGCGCCGAGCATGTAGCCCGGCTTGATGTCCATCAGCAGGTTCGAGGCGTTGCTCGCGACCTCGGCGCTCATCACGGCAGTCATCAGGTTAGGCGCCGGCGTGCGCGGGTCGAGCGCGCCGAACGCGAACTGCGGGATCTTCGACAGCGAACTCGACGGTGTGATGCCGGTGAGCGCCGTGCTGCTCACGGCGATCAGCGCCAGCACCATGATGAAGGGGATGGAGAGCGCGCCCAGCAGCCAGTGCACCCCGAACCAGTCGTGCGCCATCCACACGCCGAAGGCGCCGACGATCGGAATGCCGATCCACGAGACGGGCAGGGGCAGTTCGATGTCCTTGAGCACGTCCGTGCCAGGCGCGGCGGCGCGGCGCCGGCCGGTCAGGCCGCGGAACGCCTCGACGAACACCTCGGGGCGCGCGAACAGCGCCACCATCGCCGCGACCACCATCATGGTGATGCCCCACCACAGCGACCAGGTGTTGAGGATGTGCGCGCGGCCGAACAGCGCCGTGCCCTCGGCGATCACGCCGGCGCGCGGCTGGATCTCGCCGAGCGAGATCATGATCGGCACCACGATCACGAAATTGAGCACGGCGCCGATGAGCAGGCTCACCGCCGTGCGGATACCCATCAGGCCGCCGGCGCCGATCATGGCGAAGTCGAGCGTGGGCGACAGCGCCAGCTGGCGGATGTCCACGCCGGCGAGCTTCGGCAGCGGCAGCAGGCCCTTCTCGACGAGCGCGTAGTACCAGCCGTCGAGGTTGTGCGGCAGGTGCCAGGACGACTGCAGGCCGAGCCACTTCTCCTGCACGAGGCGCATGAAACTCTCGCCCGAGATGAAGCTCACGCCGCCCGCGAGCGCGGCGGCGATGCTGAGCACCTTGGCCTTGAACATGCCGCTCGCCGCCCCGGCCCGCTCGTACAGCGCATCGAGCACCACGCCACAGGCGCGTCCCTCGGGGAACGGGTGCTGCTCGTCGTTGATGAAGCGGCGCTTCATCGGGAACGCGACCAGCACGCCCAGGATCGACAGCACGATGGTGAAGCAGATGATCTGCCACAGCGGCAGCACGTTGTTGGTCGCCCACATGTACGCCGCGAGGCCCGACGTGAGCGGCATCGTCATGTAGCCCGCGGCGGTCGCGATCGACTGCACGCAGTTGTTCTCGAGGATGGTCATGTCGCGGGCGCCGAGCCGCGAGAAGATGCGGTACAGCGCGAAGGCGAGGATCACCGACGTGAGGCCGACGCCGAGCGTCCAGCCCGTCTTGGCCGCGACATACAGGTTGGTGACGCTCAGCACGCCGCCGAGGCAGAAGCCGGTGAGCGCGGAGCGCAGCGTGAGCTGCGGCATGTCGCCGCGGAACACGTTCTCGAACCACCAGCGGTCCTTCTGCTCGCGGGTCCAGGTGCGGATCTGTTCTTCGGTGAGGTGCAGTAGCGCCATGGTCGCATCGAGTTCGGGCCGGGGCGCCGAAGAATACCCGCAAATGCCGCCCGTTCGCCCAGCCGCCGCCCGCCGCTCGCGCAGCCGGCGCCGTCCCGGCTACACTCCCCGGGGAAACAGGGACAGGGGGTGGCATGAAACAGCATGTCGTATGCCGCACGGACGAGATCCCGAAGGGCCAGCTGAAGGCCTTCAGCGTCGGTGGCGAGAAGATCGTGGTGTACCACCTCAAGGACGGCTTCTACGCCACCCAGGCGCACTGCACGCACGTGTTCGCGCCGCTGGCCCGCGGCAAGATCGTGGACGGATGCAAGGTGCAGTGCCCGTTCCACCAGGCACGCTTCGACATCCGCACGGGCGAGGTCATCGACTGGGCGAACTTCCCGCCGGGCATCCAGCTCCTGAACGTGCTGCGCGGCGAGAAGGCGCTCAAGACCTACAAGGTGAGCGTGCGCGACGGTGAGGTGCGG